>NZ_JAHBAG010000003.1 GCF_020510445.1 Hydrogenophaga taeniospiralis | reverse complement strand
TGCACAGAAGTTCTTCCTAGGAAGAGCGACTGAGCCGATCTGGTCTGGGGGTTGAAGAGCCTGGGCTGAGATTGTTGAGAGGGGCGGATAAAAAATCTTCGGTTTTGCGTGGTGGGGAGTAAAAACCCGGTATACAATGCAAGGCTTCGCTGAACGGAAGTGCTGCTTGCGGTGCTGATGGGAAGTGAAAAGATGCAGGGGGTTAAAAGACCCCTTGTGTTGACAGGAAATAAAAAAACCTGTTATAATTCGAGGCTCTGCTGATCGCGGCGGAGTTAGCAAAAACAAAGATGCAAATCTGGTTTTTGCGGGAACATTAAAAATATACAGCCGATAAGCGTGGGCGTTTGAAGCGAATTGCGAAGTTCTTTTGGAACTGAAGTCGCAAGACTTTAAACGCTCATGGAGATAGAAGTGAAGTTCACTTCAATTCCGTTTTTATGAGTGAAGTCGGAAGACTTTAAATTTATCAAGATCGAACTGTAGAGTTTGATCCTGGCTCAGATTGAACGCTGGCGGCATGCCTTACACATGCAAGTCGAACGGTAACAGCACTTCGGTGGCTGACGAGTGGCGGACGGGTGAGTAATACATCGGAACGTGCCCGATCGTGGGGGATAACTACTCGAAAGAGTGGCTAATACCGCATACGATCTACGGATGAAAGCGGGGGATCGCAAGACCTCGCGCGGACGGAGCGGCCGATGGCAGATTAGGTAGTTGGTGGGATAAAAGCTTACCAAGCCGACGATCTGTAGCTGGTCTGAGAGGACGACCAGCCACACTGGGACTGAGACACGGCCCAGACTCCTACGGGAGGCAGCAGTGGGGAATTTTGGACAATGGGGGAAACCCTGATCCAGCCATGCCGCGTGCAGGATGAAGGCCTTCGGGTTGTAAACTGCTTTTGTACGGAACGAAAAGACTCTTTCTAATACAGAGGGTCCATGACGGTACCGTAAGAATAAGCACCGGCTAACTACGTGCCAGCAGCCGCGGTAATACGTAGGGTGCAAGCGTTAATCGGAATTACTGGGCGTAAAGCGTGCGCAGGCGGTTATATAAGACAGATGTGAAATCCCCGGGCTCAACCTGGGAACTGCATTAGTGACTGTATAGCTGGAGTGCGGCAGAGGGGGATGGAATTCCGCGTGTAGCAGTGAAATGCGTAGATATGCGGAGGAACACCGATGGCGAAGGCAATCCCCTGGGCCTGCACTGACGCTCATGCACGAAAGCGTGGGGAGCAAACAGGATTAGATACCCTGGTAGTCCACGCCCTAAACGATGTCAACTGGTTGTTGGGAATTTACTTTCTCAGTAACGAAGCTAACGCGTGAAGTTGACCGCCTGGGGAGTACGGCCGCAAGGTTAAAACTCAAAGGAATTGACGGGGACCCGCACAAGCGGTGGATGATGTGGTTTAATTCGATGCAACGCGAAAAACCTTACCCACCTTTGACATGTATGGAAGATCGCAGAGACGCGATTGTGCTCGAAAGAGAGCCATAACACAGGTGCTGCATGGCTGTCGTCAGCTCGTGTCGTGAGATGTTGGGTTAAGTCCCGCAACGAGCGCAACCCTTGCCATTAGTTGCTACATTTAGTTGGGCACTCTAATGGGACTGCCGGTGACAAACCGGAGGAAGGTGGGGATGACGTCAAGTCCTCATGGCCCTTATAGGTGGGGCTACACACGTCATACAATGGCTGGTACAAAGGGTTGCCAACCCGCGAGGGGGAGCTAATCCCATAAAGCCAGTCGTAGTCCGGATCGTAGTCTGCAACTCGACTACGTGAAGTCGGAATCGCTAGTAATCGTGGATCAGAATGTCACGGTGAATACGTTCCCGGGTCTTGTACACACCGCCCGTCACACCATGGGAGCGGGTCTCGCCAGAAGTAGTTAGCCTAACCGCAAGGAGGGCGATTACCACGGCGGGGTTCGTGACTGGGGTGAAGTCGTAACAAGGTAGCCGTATCGGAAGGTGCGGCTGGATCACCTCCTTTCTGGAAAACTGCAGTTCTAATTGAACGCCCACACTTATCGGTTGTTGGAAAAAGTCGCTGCAAGCGCATATGTGAAAGCATGTGAGTGAGTAGAGGCAGGCCTGGGTCTGTAGCTCAGTTGGTTAGAGCACCGTCTTGATAAGGCGGGGGTCGGTGGTTCGAGACCACCCAGACCCACCAAGTGCTGCGGACGACACGTGAGAAGACAATGCGGTTCCTGGGGGATTAGCTCAGCTGGGAGAGCACCTGCTTTGCAAGCAGGGGGTCGTCGGTTCGATCCCGTCATCCTCCACCAACATCCAAAGAGAGTTGCACAAGGCAGTGCAGCAAATCAACACCAAAGCAGCTTTGCAAAAGGCTGTTTTGTTGTTGATCGAGATAGTTCGATCAATCGGCTGTTCTTTAAAAATTCATAGAGTCGAATCAGCGTTGCTGATGGAAAGCATCGAAAGATGCACCGTGCCATCAGCAACATGAAATTTGATTGCGTCAACACGAATGAAACTTTGTTTTATTCAAGTAATGACGAATTGTTCTCTAGGTAGCAATACCGAAGAAACATTCATATTACGGCATAACGCGCAAGGTGAAAGACCTTGCAAGTCCTTGAAAAATTAGATGGAGATGTTTCGCAAGAGACGTCAAAGTTATAGGGTCAAGTGACTAAGAGCATGTGGTGGATGCCTTGGCGATGATAGGCGACGAAAGACGTGATAGCCTGCGAAAAGCTTCGGGGAGCTGGCAAATAAGCTTTGATCCGGAGATATCTGAATGGGGAAACCCACCCTTAGGGGTATCGCAACCTGAATACATAGGGTTGCGAGGCGAACCGGGTGAACTGAAACATCTCAGTAGCTCGAGGAAAAGACATCAACCGAGATTCCGAAAGTAGTGGCGAGCGAAATCGGAGAAGCCGTGCAGTGATAGCACGACGGTTAGCAAAATGGGATGGAAAGCCCAGCCATAGCAGGTGATAGCCCTGTATGCGAAAACCGACGTGTGGTACTAGGCTGCAGACAAGTAGGGCGGGGCACGAGAAACCCTGTCTGAATATGGGGGGACCATCCTCCAAGGCTAAATACTCATCATCGACCGATAGTGAACCAGTACCGTGAGGGAAAGGCGAAAAGAACCCCGGGAGGGGAGTGAAATAGATCCTGAAACCGCATGCTTACAAAAAGTAGGAGCCTCGAAAGGGGTGACTGCGTACCTTTTGTATAATGGGTCAGCGACTTACATTCAGTGGCAAGGTTAACCGAATAGGGAAGCCGTAGAGAAATCGAGTCCGAATAGGGCGAACATAGTCGCTGGGTGTAGACCCGAAACCAAGTGATCTATCCATGGCCAGGATGAAGGTGCCGTAACAGGTACTGGAGGTCCGAACCGACTAATGTTGCAAAATTAGCGGATGAGCTGTGGATAGGGGCGAAAGGCTAAACAAACTTGGAAATAGCTGGTTCTCTCCGAAAACTATTTAGGTAGTGCCTCAAGTATTACCGTCGGGGGTAGAGCACTGTTTAGGCTAGGGGGTCATGGCGACTTACCAAACCTATGCAAACTCCGAATACCGACGAGTACAGCTTGGGAGACAGAGCACCGGGTGCTAACGTCCGGACTCAAGAGGGAAACAACCCAGACCGCCAGCTAAGGTCCCTAAAATTGGCTAAGTGGGAAACGAAGTGGGAAGGCTAAAACAGTCAGGATGTTGGCTTAGAAGCAGCCATCATTTAAAGAAAGCGTAATAGCTCACTGATCGAGTCGTCCTGCGCGGAAGATGTAACGGGGCTAAGCCAGTTACCGAAGCTGCGGATGTGCAATTTATTGCACGTGGTAGGAGAGCGTTCTGTAAGCCTGTGAAGGTGCCTGGTAATGGGTGCTGGAGGTATCAGAAGTGCGAATGCTGACATGAGTAGCGTTAAAGGGGGTGAAAAGCCCCCTCGCCGTAAGCGCAAGGTTTTCTACGCAACGTTCATCGGCGTAGAGTGAGTCGGCCCCTAAGGCGAGGCAGAGATGCGTAGCTGATGGGAAACAGGTCAATATTCCTGTACCGATCAATAGTGCGATGTGGGGACGGAGAAGGTTAGCTCAGCCAACTGTTGGATATGTTGGTTCAAGCCTGTAGTCGTGCTCGGTAGGCAAATCCGCCGGGCTTAGATGAGGGGTGATAACGAGTCTGCTTGCAGACGAAGTGAGTGATACCCATACCCTGCTTCCAGGAAAAGCCACTAAGCTTCAGCTATTGACGACCGTACCGCAAACCGACACTGGTGCGCGAGATGAGTATTCTAAGGCGCTTGAGAGAACTCAGGAGAAGGAACTCGGCAAATTGATACCGTAACTTCGGGAGAAGGTATGCCCCAAGTAGGTGAACCTGTACAAGGCGAGCCCAAAGGGGTTGCAAAAAATCGGTGGCTGCGACTGTTTACTAAAAACACAGCACTCTGCAAACACGAAAGTGGACGTATAGGGTGTGACGCCTGCCCGGTGCTGGAAGATTAAATGATGGGGTGCAAGCTCTTGATTGAAGTCCCAGTAAACGGCGGCCGTAACTATAACGGTCCTAAGGTAGCGAAATTCCTTGTCGGGTAAGTTCCGACCTGCACGAATGGCGTAACGATGGCCACACTGTCTCCTCCTGAGACTCAGCGAAGTTGAAATGTTTGTGATGATGCAATCTCCCCGCGGAAAGACGGAAAGACCCCATGAACCTTTACTGTAGCTTTGTATTGGACTTTGAACGGATCTGTGTAGGATAGGTGGGAGGCTTTGAAGCCAGGACGCTAGTTCTGGTGGAGCCAACGTTGAAATACCACCCTGGTGCGTTTGAGGTTCTAACCTAGATCCATTATCTGGATCGGGGACAGTGCATGGTAGGCAGTTTGACTGGGGCGGTCTCCTCCCAAAGCGTAACGGAGGAGTTCGAAGGTACGCTAGTTACGGTCGGACATCGTGACGATAGTGCAATGGCATAAGCGTGCTTAACTGCGAGACTGACAAGTCGAGCAGATGCGAAAGCAGGACATAGTGATCCGGTGGTTCTGTATGGAAGGGCCATCGCTCAACGGATAAAAGGTACTCTGGGGATAACAGGCTGATACCGCCCAAGAGTTCATATCGACGGCGGTGTTTGGCACCTCGATGTCGGCTCATCTCATCCTGGGGCTGTAGCCGGTCCCAAGGGTATGGCTGTTCGCCATTTAAAGAGGTACGTGAGCTGGGTTTAAAACGTCGTGAGACAGTTTGGTCCCTATCTTCCGTGGGCGCTGCAGATTTGAGGAAGCCTGCTCCTAGTACGAGAGGACCGGAGTGGACACACCTCTGGTGTACCGGTTGTCACGCCAGTGGCATCGCCGGGTAGCTAAGTGTGGAAGAGATAACCGCTGAAAGCATCTAAGCGGGAAACTCGTTTCAAGATGAGATCTGCCGGGGGCTTGACCCCCCTAAAGAGTCGTTCTAGACCAGGACGTTGATAGGCTGGGTGTGGAAGTGCAGCAATGCATTAAGCTAACCAGTACTAATTGCTCGTGCGGCTTGACCCTATAACTTTGATCTCTTCAGATCAGGGATGTTATGCCAAGTTGTCGCAATCAAAATATAAGCTGATTCCAAACTCTATGAATTCGCTAGGCAGTCCTCAAAAACTGCCCAGCACCAAGTTATGCCTGATGACCATAGCAAGTTGGTACCACTCCTTCCCATCCCGAACAGGACCGTGA
>NZ_JAHBAG010000002.1 GCF_020510445.1 Hydrogenophaga taeniospiralis | reverse complement strand
TGTTGGCGCCACTTGAATTCTGACCCACCCTGCCGATCCAATATTGACCCAGGGCGGATTGCTGAATTTGGAATCAGCAACTGTGGATAAGTGTAGCCAGTAGCCCGTTTAGAACGGTTCGTCTGGCTCTGCTGATGCCGGTGCAGTTATGCTGCCTTTGCGTGCACTCTCTCTGGCCTTGATGCGTGACTTCGCCGCCAGGGTGCTGTGGCGGAAGCGGTGGGACTCATTTCCGGTCTCCACGATATGGCAGTGATGGGTCAAACGGTCCAGGAGCGCTGTGGTCATCTTGGCGTCCCCGAACACCGCCGACCATTCCGAGAAGCTCAGGTTGGTCGTGATCACCACGCTGGTGTGCTCGTACAGCTTGGAGAGCAGATGGAACAGCAGGGCGCCACCGGCCTGGCTGAAGGGCAGGTACCCCAGCTCATCCAGAATCACCAGGTCCAGGCGCGACAGCGCCAGTGCGATGCGCCCAGCCTTGCCCTCGCGCTTCTCCTTCTCCAGTTCGTTGACCAGATCCACCGTGGAATAGAAGCGCACCCGCTTGCCCTTGGCTGCAATGCCCGCCACTCCGATGGCTGTGGCCAGGTGCGTCTTGCCCGTGCCCGGCCCACCAATGAGCACCACGTTCTGTGCCGTCTCGGTGAACTCCAGCGTACTCAGTTGCTTGACCAACTTGTGGTCTATCTTGGAGGCCTCGAAGTCAAAGCCTGCCAGGTCCCGGTGTAGCGGGAACTTGGCCGCCTTCATCTGGTGGCGCACCGAGGCAAAGGCCCGCTGTGCGTGCTCTGCCTGCAGCAGGTGCTCAATCAACCAGCGCGAGGTCTGTATGCCCACATCACTGCTTTGTCCCTCTGCAGTGGTCAACTCGACCCAGGCGCCGGCCATGCCGTTCAGGCGGAGTTCCTTGAATTGAGCAGCAATATCACGCATGGCTCACGCCCTCCATGGCGTCGCCACGCAGGCTGTCGTAGCGCCCGGTGTCGGCCAGTGGTGCCTCCTTGAGATCCAGGGTGCTCTCTATGCTGGGAGGAGGCTCTGGCGCATCAAGCCGAGCCAATACGTTGAGAACGTGCTCGGTGCTGAGCGCGCCCGATTCGATCACCAACTCCACCGCCACCAGCACCGCTTCCAGTCCGTGGCTGGACACGCAGTTGAGCACCTGCGCCATGGTCTTTTCACCGCCCTCATGGCGCATCAAGCCTTGTCGCAATCGCTGCAAAGGCGTCGGCATGTCTGCAAAGGGCGCGCCATTTCTCAGGGCACCAGACTTGCGCTGAATCAGCGCAATGTAGTGCTGCCAGTCGTAGCAGATGTGGCCCCGGTTGGGCAGCCTCTCGTGCCGTGCCACGATCATTTCGTCGCTGGCGATCTCCACCCGGCCGGGGTACAGCCGGGTGCTCACGCGCTGGCCTGCCAATTCGCACGGCACCGAGTAGCGGTTGCGCGCCACCGCCACCAGGCAAGTGCTCGACACCTTGGCTGAGCGCTCCACATAGCCATCAAAGGCTGTCGGCATGGGCATCAGTTCCGCGCGCTCCTGCTCCAGCATCTCGGCCACGCTGAACGCCTTGTACTCTGGGTGGCGCACCTCCTCCCACAGACTGCGGCAGCGTGCGCCCAGCCAAACATTGAGCTCGGCAAAGCTGCCAAACTTCTGCTGCTGCGCCTCCAGCCAGATGCGCCTGCGGCTGTCCTGCACGTTCTTCTCCACCACGCCTTTCTCCCAGCCGCTGGCTACGTTGCAGAAGTCGGCATCGAATAGGTAATGTGCGCACATCACGGCAAAGCGTGCGTTGACGATGCGGCCCTTGCCACCTTGTCCGCCTTTGCCGCGCGGGACCTTGTCCACGGCCGTCTTCATGTTGTCGTAAATACCCCGGCGAGCCACGCCACCGAGCGCCGCAAAGGAACGGGTGTGGGCGTCAAACAGCATCTCGTGACCCTGGCTGGGGTAGGCCACCAGCCAGAATGCGCGGCTGGCGCACAGCATTCATGTGCGACACCTGCATGCGGTGGTAGATACCGCCCACCACCAAGCCCTCTTCGCTCCAGTCGAACTGGAACGCCTCGCCCATCTCGAACTTCAGTGGCACGAACGCCCGGGCGTCCTTGCCAGCGTCGACGCGCCAGGCCCGGATAAAGTCCGTGACGCGGGTGTACCCACCCTCATATCCGCTGGTCTTGATTTGCGCAAACAAGGCGCGTGCCGTGCGACGGTTCTGCTTGGGTCGATGCGCATCGGCCTTGAGCGACTGCTCCAGTTCGGCCACATACGCATTGAGCTTGTTGAAGCCCGCCGTGCGGCTGTAGACGGGCTCCTTCACCTCCTCTGGCTTCCTCAGCCAGCTTCGCACCGTGTTGCGCGATAGGCCCGTGCGCTTGGCTATCTCATGCAACGACACCTTGTCGCGCATGTACATCCGTCGAATTCTTCCCAACATTTCCATGGTGATCACCTTGCATTTTCCCTGCCCAATATTTAGGCAAGGCAAGTAAAACACCTGGGTCAGTTTTGAAGCGGCACATGCCCTCTAAGTGGGTCAGTTTTCAGTCGGCGGCAACAAGCTACGCCCGTCGATGGTGGCGGCTAGCAGAACGCTCCGAATCGATTCCTGGCCGGCAAGAATCGGCAACA
>NZ_JAHBAG010000001.1:0-152500 GCF_020510445.1 Hydrogenophaga taeniospiralis | reverse complement strand
ATAGTGGGTGATAGCCCCGTACGTGAAAAGACCTGTGTGGTACTGAGCTAACGAAAAGTAGGGCGGGACACGAGAAATCCTGTCTGAATATGGGGGGACCATCCTCCAAGGCTAAATACTCATCATCGACCGATAGTGAACAAGTACCGTGAGGGAAAGGCGAAAAGAACCCCGGGAGGGGAGTGAAATAGATCCTGAAACCGCATGCTTACAAAAAGTAGGAGCCTCGAAAGGGGTGACTGCGTACCTTTTGTATAATGGGTCAGCGACTTACATTCAGTGGCAAGCTTAACCGAGTAGGGAAGGCGTAGGGAAACCGAGTCCGAATAGGGCGATTCAGTCGCTGGGTGTAGACCCGAAACCAAGTGATCTATCCATGGCCAGGATGAAGGTGCCGTAACAGGTACTGGAGGTCCGAACCGACTAGTGTTGCAAAACTAGCGGATGAGCTGTGGATAGGGGTGAAAGGCTAAACAAACTTGGAAATAGCTGGTTCTCTCCGAAAACTATTTAGGTAGTGCCTCAAGTATTACCGTCGGGGGTAGAGCACTGTTTTGGCTAGGGGGTCATGGCGACTTACCAAACCAAGGCAAACTCCGAATACCGACGAGTACAGCTTGGGAGACAGAGCACCGGGTGCTAACGTCCGGACTCAAGAGGGAAACAACCCAGACCGCCAGCTAAGGTCCCTAAAATTGGCTAAGTGGGAAACGAAGTGGGAAGGCTAAAACAGTCAGGATGTTGGCTTAGAAGCAGCCATCATTTAAAGAAAGCGTAATAGCTCACTGATCGAGTCGTCCTGCGCGGAAGATGTAACGGGGCTAAGCCAGTTACCGAAGCTGCGGATTTGCAATTTATTGCAAGTGGTAGGAGAGCGTTCTGTAAGCCTGTGAAGGTGTCTTGTAAAGGATGCTGGAGGTATCAGAAGTGCGAATGCTGACATGAGTAGCGTTAAAGGGGGTGAAAAGCCCCCTCGCCGTAAGCGCAAGGTTTCCTACGCAACGTTCATCGGCGTAGGGTGAGTCGGCCCCTAAGGCGAGGCAGAGATGCGTAGCTGATGGGAAACAGGTCAATATTCCTGTACCGATTACAAGTGCGATGTGGGGACGGATCTTAATAGGTTATCCGGCGGTTGGATGTGCCGGTTTAGACAGATGTAGGCGACACGTAGGCAAATCCGCGTGTCATATACCGAGGCTGTCGATCGAGTGAGCTTGCTCGCGAAGTAACTGAACGAGGTCCCAGGAAAAGCCACTAAGCTTCAGCTTGTAATTGACCGTACCGCAAACCGACACTGGTGCGCGAGATGAGTATTCTAAGGCGCTTGAGAGAACTCTGGAGAAGGAACTCGGCAAATTGACACCGTAACTTCGGAAGAAGGTGTGCCCTAGTAGTGTGATGAGAACATCTGAGCACGAATGGGTTGCAAAAAATTGGTGGCTGCGACTGTTTATTAAAAACACAGCACTCTGCAAACACGAAAGTGGACGTATAGGGTGTGACGCCTGCCCGGTGCTGGAAGATTAATTGATGGGGTGCAAGCTCTTGATCGAAGTCCCAGTAAACGGCGGCCGTAACTATAACGGTCCTAAGGTAGCGAAATTCCTTGTCGGGTAAGTTCCGACCTGCACGAATGGCGTAACGATGGCCACACTGTCTCCTCCAGAGACTCAGCGAAGTTGAAATGTTTGTGATGATGCAATCTCCCCGCGGAAAGACGGAAAGACCCCATGAACCTTTACTGTAGCTTTGTATTGGACTTTGAACAGATCTGTGTAGGATAGGTGGGAGGCTTTGAAGCAGGGTCGCTAGATCTTGTGGAGCCAACGTTGAAATACCACCCTGGTGTGTTTGAGGTTCTAACCTAGGTCCATTATCTGGATCGGGGACAGTGCATGGTAGGCAGTTTGACTGGGGCGGTCTCCTCCCAAAGTGTAACGGAGGAGTTCGAAGGTACGCTAGGTACGGTCGGACATCGTGCTAATAGTGCAATGGCATAAGCGTGCTTAACTGCGAGACTGACAAGTCGAGCAGATGCGAAAGCAGGACATAGTGATCCGGTGGTTCTGTATGGAAGGGCCATCGCTCAACGGATAAAAGGTACTCTGGGGATAACAGGCTGATACCGCCCAAGAGTTCATATCGACGGCGGTGTTTGGCACCTCGATGTCGGCTCATCTCATCCTGGGGCTGTAGCCGGTCCCAAGGGTATGGCTGTTCGCCATTTAAAGAGGTACGTGAGCTGGGTTTAAAACGTCGTGAGACAGTTTGGTCCCTATCTTCCGTGGGCGCTGCAGATTTGAGGAAGCCTGCTCCTAGTACGAGAGGACCGGAGTGGACGCACCTCTGGTGTACCGGTTGTCACGCCAGTGGCATTGCCGGGTAGCTAAGTGCGGAAGAGATAAACGCTGAAAGCATCTAAGCGTGAAACTCGTTCCAAGATGAGATCTGCCGGGGCCTTGAGCCCCCTAAAGAGTCGTTCAAGACCAGGACGTTGATAGGTCAGGTGTGGAAGCGCAGCAATGCGTTAAGCTAACTGATACTAATTGCTCGTGCGGCTTGACCCTATAACTTTGACGTTTGTCGTCAGAGTGGATGTCATGTTTATGCCCTTGTGGTCATGATCAAACGATCTGACCATGATCGTTGGCAGCAATCAAAATAGCTGATTCGATACTCTATGAATTCGTTCAGGCTGTGCGCGTGCACAGCCAGGACAACAAGTTATGCCTGACGACCATAGCGAGGTGGTACCACTCCTTCCCATCCCGAACAGGACAGTGAAACGCCTTTGCGCCGATGATAGTGCGGGTTCCCGTGTGAAAGTAGGTCATCGTCAGGCTCTTACAAGCCCCCCAAACCCCCTCGTACCTCGTGTACCTGGGGGTTTGGGCTTTTTGGGTTTTGTTATTTCTGTCCCATTGCCAGCGGCCGAAGCGTCAGATGGGGTTTAAGCATTGATGACCCGAGTGCCTTGAATGTGCAGTGCTCTGCTGCGCTCCAGCTCGGCCAATAGATCGTCCAGCCACGCTTGCTGCTCTTCCAGATGGTCGCGACGCTCGGATGGCATGGATGCACACAGATAGGGTGTATTTCTTGCCCAGGCCAGCAAATCTTCCCGCTCAATGGATTGCCACTCGAGCAATCTGAACTTGATGAGCACTTTGATTGCATGTCGATGGTGTTTGGCTGGTGCGTTGACAAATTGGTGAAGTCGGGTTCGTGCGCGTGCAAGCGCTGCCTCAATGTCCTGAAATGGCTGGCCATGACCGGGAATGACGGTCTCTGGCTGGAGGATTTCAATCGTGTCCAGCGTCTGAGCGACTTCGTCAAATGCGGCCACGCCCTCCAGTTCGGGAAACACCACGCCAAATCCGTTGTTCCATAGAGCGTCTGCGGAGATCAGCAATCTCATGGCAGGTTGAAACAGAATGATGGAATGAGGGTCATGCCCTTTGGCCGCATGGATCTCCCAATCGAGGGAGCCAAGTCGCACCGTGGATCCAGGCCTTAATAGGCCTTGCTGGGTGAACCTGGGGCACTCTTGCCCTGTGGTGGCATACGTCAGCGCAACGGTGTCCCAGCGATCGACGGCATCGGCCTGCCCCGGGGGAATCCAGGTCTGCAGGGCCGGGTAGCGCTCCTGGAGCGCTGCGTTGCCACCACAGTGGTCGCTGTGCAAGTGGGTGTTGAGCAGCAGATCCAGTGTGGAGTGCCCAAGGGACTGGCTCACGAGTGCCACGGTCTGCTGGGCATGGCTGCCATACCCGGAGTCGATCAGGGCACTGGGTCCATCGCCCTGCAGCAGGACGTTGTTCGCCGACAGCCAGCCGCGCTCGAAAACGGTGACACCCGCAGCAGCGAACACATTGGAAATGGCCGGACGGCTCATGTGCAAGCCATGGCGAGCATTCAGTTCACCGCCCGCAGGGCACGTCGCAGGATCTTGCCGACGTTTGTTTTTGGCAATTCATCCCTGAACTCGATGTATTTGGGCCGCTTGTAGCCGGTGAGGTTGTCGTGGCAGTAGCGGGCCACGTCTTCCTCACGCAAGCTGGCGTCGCTTCGGACCACGAAAACCTTGATCGCCTCCCCTTGTTTGGCGTCTTCGACGCCGATGGCGGCGCATTCCAGCACGCCCGGGCACAAGGCAATGACGTTTTCCAGTTCGTTGGGGAAGACGTTGAAGCCCGAAACCAGAATCATGTCCTTCTTGCGATCCACGATGCGGGTGTATCCGCGCGGGTCCATGATGCCCACGTCGCCGGTGCGCATGAAGCCATCGGGTGTGAACGCACGGGCGGATTCTTCGGGTTGGTTGTGGTAACCGGTCATCACGTTGGGTCCCCGAATGCAGATCTCACCGGCTGTGCCTTGGGGGAGGTCGTTTCCTTCGTCGTCCTTGATGGCGATGGTGATGCCCGGTAGCGGCAGGCCGATGGTGCCACTGAACTCGCAGTTGGTCACAGGGTTGTTGGTGCCGATGGCACAGGTCTCGCTCATGCCCCAGCCTTCGATCATGGGGCAGCCCGTGATCGCCAGCCAGTCTCTGGCCGTGGCCTCGGACGCTGCCATGCCACCGGCCTGGGACAACGCCAGACTGGAAAAGTCGAGCTGGCGAAACTGTGGGTTCTGCAACAGTGCGTTGAACAGGGTGTTGACGGCGGGCAGGAGGTGGAACGGACGGCGCTTGAGTGTCCCCACGAACTGAGCGACGTCGCGTGGGTTCGGGATCAGCGTCATATGGGCGCCCCAGCGCATGGTCAACAGGCTCAAGGTGAGTGCGAAGATGTGATACAGCGGTAGGGCCGCGACGGCGTTGGTGTTGTGTATTTCTCCCACGCGCGCCAGGGCTGGTTGGAACCAGGCATCGGCTTGCAGGACGGCGGCAACGATGTTGCGATGCGTCAGCACTGCGCCCTTCGACAAGCCGGTGGTGCCACCGGTGTATTGCAGGAAAGCCACCGAATCGAGGGTTGCCGTACTGGGTTTGAGCGTGAGTGTGGCTCCCTCTGCCAGCGCATGGCGAAAGCTGACAATGGTGCGGGGGCCCAGCGGACCGCTCTTCGCCAGCTTGTAGGCGGGTACCATCTTCGCCAGGTGGCGCACCGCGAAGCTGAGCCAGCGGCCATACCAGAAGCCCAGCAGGTCGCCCAGGCTGGCCACCACCACATGCCGGACGGCGGTGTGGTCGATGACGGCTTCCAGCGTGGTGGCGAAGTTCTCCAGAATGACGATGGCTTCTGCACCGCTGTCTTTGAGCTGGTGTTCAAGCTCGCGGGCGGTGTACAGCGGGTTCACGTTGACGACGGTGTAGCCCGCCCGCACGATGGCCGCCATCGCCACCAGAAACTGCGGCACGTTGGGCAGCATGACGGCAACCCGTGCGCCCGCAGGCAGTCCGCGCGCCTGCAGCCAGGCGCCCAGGGCGGCGCTGTGGTGGTCCAGTTCGCCATAGGACATCCAGCGTTCCATGCAGACCGATACGGGGCGGCGCGCGTTCTTGCGCAGCGATTCTTCGAGCAGCACGGCCAACGAGCGGACCTGTTCGGGCTCGACGTCGTGCGGAACACCGGGAGGGTAGTGGGACAGCCAGGGTGCGTTCATGAGAGCCGGGGCGGAATCGTTGTGGATCGCGCCATTCTGGCGGACCCCCTTTTCGCGGCACACAGGGCCAGCCCTAGGGTGCTGTCGCCCAAAGCTCAGGCCAGATCGTCGCACGACTCAGGCTCGGGCGAGCTCGCTGCTCAATCCCCGCTGGCAAACCGCGAGGTCTTCCTCGAACAGCCGCTCGATCCAAAGGCTCTCCCGTTGAGCAATGGTGGCCAGAAACGGTGTGGCGTCGCCCAGAACGCCAAAGGCCTCGAACCCGTCTTCCAGAAACTGTTGCAGTGCCGAAAGACCGGCGGCCTGGGCGGGGCGGCGCATCAGCTTGAGCGCGATCAACAGGGACTTCATGCGGGTCAGGCGTTGCAGCTCCCGGCCCATGTGTTGCACCACCGCCAGTTGCCGCTCGCGTTGGGGGCGTTCCCCCGTGCGCCGCCAACTGAGGATGTAGCGCTCGGCCGCGGGCATTCCGGGATCCAGGGCCAGCCAGTGGTGCGCCAACTGCTGGTCCAGCGTCTCTGTGAGGGCATGGGTTTCTGCCATGTCCACCGCCAGCTGGGCCACCGCTTCGGGAAACAGCCGTTCGATGGCTCCGGCGATGCGGCCGAACTGTTCGTCGCGTTGGGTGAAGTCGTGCTCGCCGTACAGCTCTTCCAGAAAGAAGCGGGTCGCTGCGCCATAGATGGGGTGGGACAGCCAGTCGGCATAAGTCCCCCGAAAGCGTCGTGCCTGCAGCTGCTTGACCTCGTGCACCGCCTGGGCCAGGCCGGCGGTGTGGGCTTGTTCACGCAGGTGCGTGACCCTGGCCAGATGGGCCCGGATCTGTTCTGCGGCGGGGTGGGTGTGGCTCATGGCTCGACCAGTCTAGCCGTGCGAGGGCACTGGAGGCATAGAGACATGGCTCTAGCCAGGACCGTGCGCCACGTCGCTGCACGTGCGATAGTCCAAAAATGACTCAGAACCCCCAACCCCTGCACGACCGGTCCGCCCTTGGGCGCGCTCCTTCACGTCTGGCGCGGATGCAGCAGACCATTGTGCTCACCACCGTGGCCTTGGTGGTGGTTTGGGGCTGGCTGACGTGGGAACGGTCGCCGTTTTTGGCGCTTGCAGGGGCGGCGGTGCTGGTGTTCGGCTATGCGATCGTGCTCGCGGTGGAGTTCCTTGCCGTGGCCGGTGTCAACCAGGGGGACCCGGCGCCGCGCGCGAGCGCCGCAGAGCTGGTGGGGGCCTGGTGGCAGGAGGTGCGGGTGGCGCCGCAGGTGTTTTCTTGGCGCCAGCCGTTTCGCTGGCGCTGCCTGCCGGATGACGAGGCGACTCAGGCGGTCGGCGATACGGGGCCTGCGGTGGTGTTTGTTCACGGCTTCGTGTGCAACCGCGGTCTGTGGTTGCCGTGGATGCGCGAACTGCGCGCCCTGGGCGTGCCCTACACCTCGGTCAATCTGGAGCCGGTGTTCGGCTCCATCGACGACTACGTGCCGCTCATCGAAGACGCCGTGTGCCGCGCCCAGGCCCTGACCGGACAGCCGCCGCTGCTGGTCTGTCACAGCATGGGTGGCCTGGCGGCACGCGCCTGGCTGGCCGCCATGCCCGATGCGGGCGCGCGGGTCCGTCATGTGGTGACCATCGGCAGTCCACACACCGGCACCTGGCTCGCGCAATTCAGCCGGGTGACCAACGGGCGCCAGATGCGGCGGGACAACGGGTGGTTGCGGGGCCTGCAGCAACGCGAAGCCCAGAAGGCGCCGCAAGCCACCTACGCCGGGTTCACCTGCTGGTACTCGAACACCGACAACATCGTCTTCCCGGCGTCCACCGCCACGCTGCCCGGGGCCGACAACCGCCTGGTCATCGGCGCGGCGCACGTGGCGATGGCGTTCCACCCCGAGGTGGTGCGCGGGTCGCTGGCGTTGCGCACATCGACCGCGAACCCATCGGGCGAGCGCGCGGTTTCCTAGTCCATGGGTCAGAGCGACAGGTCCGGCAGCGCCGCGATCTTGTACGGGATCGCCGGCGCTGAAGCCCGGTGATCCCGCTGCTCAGGGTGGCCCGCGAACGATCGGGCCGGCCACACCGCCGGTGGCGGTCAGGCCTTCAGCACGCCGCGGCGCATCTGGTCGAGCTCCATGCTCTCGAACAGCGCCTTGAAATTCCCCTCGCCAAAGCCCTGGTTGCCTTTGCGCTGGATGAACTCGAAGAAGATCGGGCCCAACTGGTTCTCACTGAAGATCTGCAGCAGCAGCTCGCCAGGATGGCCGTCCACCAGAATGTTGCGCTGCTGGAGTTCGGCCACATTCTCTCCATGGCCGGGGATGCGCTTGTCCAGCAACTCGTAGTAGGTGTCACCCGTCGTCAGCAGCTTCACGCCGCTGAGTTCCAGCGCGTCCACCGTGGCCGGCAGGTCGGTTGAGCCCAGGGCGATGTGCTGGATGCCCTCGCCGTGGTAGCGGTCCAGGTACTCCTGGATCTGGCCGGCCTTGTCGTTGCCTTCTTCGTTGATCGGGATGCGGATCTTGCCGCAGGGGCTGGTCATGGCCTTGCTTTTGATGCCGGTCTGCTGGCCTTCCAGGTCGAAGTAACGCACTTCGCGGAAATTGAAGATGCGCTCGTAGAAGCCGGCCCACTCGGCCATGCGACCGCGGTGCACGTTGTGCGTCAGGTGGTCGATGACGGTCAGGCCATGGCCGACCGGGTTCAGCTCGGCGCCGGGCAGGGGGTAGAAGTCGACGTCGTAGAAGCCGATGTTGCCGATCTCGCCTTCCTTCGCGCCGTTCTTGCCGCGCCAGCGGTCGATGAAATAGATGATCGAGTCGCCGATGCCCTTGATGGCCGGGATGTTCAACTCGCCCGGACCCGCGGTGTGCGCGTAGCCCCAGGCGCCGAGCGAAATGGCGCGCTCGTACGCGGCCTTGGCGTCCTGCACGCGGAACGCGATGGCGCAGACGCTGGGGCCGTGCAGGCGGGCAAAACGCTGGGCGAAGCTGTCGGGCTCGGCGTTGATGATGAAGTTGATCTCGCCCTGGCGGTACAGCGTGACGGCCTTGTGGCGGTGCTTCGCGACCGGCTTGAAGCCCATGCGTTCGAACAGGGCGCCCATCGCGACGGGGTCGGGTGCGGCGTATTCGATGAACTCGAAGCCGTCGGTGCCCATGGGGTTGGCCCATTCGGTGGCATCGGCGGTCGCGGAAAGGGGCAAGGCAGCGTTCATGGTTGTCTCCGTGTGGGGAAGAAGGTGATCCGCCACTGTATCGGCGCAGGTTGTCACGATTCCAGCGTTTTGGGGCGTACCGTTTGTCCTTTTCGCAGGAATCCTGCTAAATTCAGAATATGCAAGCACTTGACAAGCTCGACCGCCACATCTTGCGCAGTCTCCAGGCCGATGGCCGGGTCACCTACGAACTCATCGCCGAGGCCGTGGGCCTGTCGCCCAGCGCGGTGTTGCGCCGGGTGAAGCGGCTGGAAGACGCGGGCGTGATCGATCGCTACGTGGCCCTGGTGAAACCCGAGGCCGTGGGCCTGGGGCTCACCGCCTATGTGAACGTGCGGCTGGAAAAACACGCCGAGAGCGCCAAGCGCAACCCGATGGACCAGTTCCGCGCCAGCGTGCTGGGCTGGCCCGAGGTGGTGGAATGCGCGGCGCTCACCGGCGAGATGGACTTTCAGTTGCGGCTGGTGGTGGCCGACATGGCCGCGTATTCGCGCTTCATGATGGACACCTTGCTCAAACACCCCAGCGTGCAGGACTGCAAGACCAGTTTCGTGATGGACCGCGTGAAGAGCACCACCGCCTTGCCGCTGTAAAGGCCCCCTGGCAAAGGCCTCTCACCCTTCCGTCGGGTTGTGGGGTCATTCGTGAGCCATGTCCTTGTCGATATAGGGAAAACCCTTATATTCCCCGCATGCTCAACCCCGCTTCCTGGTTCAAGTCGGCCCCGCCCGCTGCGCGGGCGCCGCTGGCCGCGCCCGCGCCGACGCGCGACGAACCCAAAGCCACCTCCGCGCCGGGCACGGGTTCGGTGGTGGTGCCCATCCGCTCCATCGGCCCCGGGCAGATCGAGCACATTGCCGCCCATCTGCTGGCGCTGGAGCCGCACGACCGCTACCTGCGTTTCGGCTACGCCGCGAACGACGAGCAGATCCGCCGCTACGTGCACCAGCTGAACTTCGAGCGCGACGAGCTGGTTGGCATCTTCAACCGCAAGCTGAAACTGATCGCCATGGCGCACCTGGCCTTTTCGGTGGACCCGAGCTGCACCAGCTGCGCCGAGTTTGGTGTTTCGGTGGCCCGGGCGGCGCGTGGCCGGGGGTACGGCCGCCGCCTGTTCGAGCGCGCGGTCATGCACGCCCGCAACGAAGGCGTGAGCCAGCTGTTTGTCCATGCCCTGACGGAAAACACCGCCATGCTCAAGATCGCCCGGCGTGCCGGCGCGCTCATCGAGCGCGATGGCCCGGAAAGCGAAGCCCACTTGCGCCTGCCGCCGGCCGACTTTGATTCGCGTGTGACCGAACTGGTCAACCAGCAGGTCGCCATCACCGATTACCACCTCAAGGCCCAGGCCAAACAGTTCTGGAGCGTGCTGGGCCTGCTGCAGGAAATCCGCCAGGGCGTTCGGGAAGCGCGAGAACGGGTGCGATAAGCCCCAGCGCCGCTGACTCGGCTTCCCCCTTGGAAGGGGGACCACGCGAGCGGCCCGGCGAAGCCGGTTCCGCCGCGTGTGCTGGCCTGGGCCATCCCTGATTTCGCAGGCTGTGGCCCACGTCATGCGCATGCGGTATCCTTTGCCGCTGTCTCAACCAACCCTTTCCCCCGTGGCCGACAACCCTCCCAGTAGTGGGCCGCAGCGCAGCCTGCGGCACGAAGACAAACGCGGTTTCCTGCAAAAGCTCGCGGAGTTCATTCACCCCGGGCCGGACTCCAAGGACGAGCTGATCGAAACGCTCGCCGACGCCGAGGACAACGACATCATCAACGCCGAGTCGCGCGTGATGCTCGAAGGCGTGATCCGCATCGCCGACATGTCCGCCGGTGACGTGATGGTGGCGGCCCCGCGCATGGATGTGCTCAACATCGATGCGCCCTACGACGAGCTGCTGCACCAGGTCATCGACACCGCGCACTCGCGCTTTCCGGTGTACGAGGGTGACACCGAGAACATCATCGGCATCCTGCTGGCCAAAGACCTGCTCAAACTGCAGCGCGCGCCCGAACTCAATATCCGCGCCCTGCTGCGCCCGGCCACCTTCGTGCCCGAGAGCAAGGGCCTGAACGACCTGCTGCGCGAGTTCCGCGGCAACCGCAACCACCTCGCCATCGTCATCGACGAGTTCGGCCGTGTGGCCGGCCTCATCACCATCGAGGACGTGCTGGAAGAAATCGTCGGCGAGATCGAAGACGAATTCGACGTGGCCGAAGACGAGGGCGATATCTTCGCCCTGGCCGACAGCACCTGGCGCGTGAGTGGCGACACGCCGGTCGAACGCATCAACGAGTCCTTTGGCCTGAAGCTGCCCGAGGTCGATTTCGACACCATCGGCGGCCTGATCGCGCACACCATGGGCCACGTGCCCAAACGCGGCGAGTTCCACGAAATCGAGCACCTGCGCTTTGTCGTGCTGCACACCAAGGGTGGCGCGGTCAAGTGGTTCAAAGTGATGACGCTCCCTTCGGGCGAGTGAGCCCTCCGGACTCACATCCCATGCGCAGTCTGTTCGGCAACCTGCACACGCCTTCGAGTTTTTCTCCCCTCAGTGGCCAGCCGCCGGGCCGCCCGGCGCGCGGCAGCGGCCTGGGGTGGTTGCTGGTCTGCGTGCTGGCCGGCGCGCTGCAGGCCGCGTCGCTGACCTGGCCCCTGGCGGGTTGGAGCGTGCCGGGCCTCACGCCGGGGCAACCCAGTGGTTGGCTGCAGATCGCCAGCCTGGCCCTGCTGGTGCTGGCGCTGCAGCACGCGGGGGGCGCCCGCGCCGCCGCCTGGCGGGGCTGGCTGTTTGCCACCGCCTGGCTGGTGGGCACCTTCTGGTGGCTGTTTGTTTCCATGCACACCTACGGGGGGCTGGCGGCCTGGCTGGCCGCGCTGGCGGTGCTGGCGCTGGCGGCGTTTCTGGCGCTGTACTACGCGCTGGCGGCGGCGCTTCTGGTGGCCTGCGCGCCGCGCTCGCGCAGCGCGCAGGCGGTCCTTTTCGCCGCGGTATGGACCCTGGCCGAACTGGTGCGCGGGCGCTGGCTGACCGGTTTTCCCTGGGGCGCCGGGGGCTATGCGCAGGTGGACCTGATGGCCGCCTGGGCGCCCTGGGTGGGCGTGTACGGCATGGGCGCGCTGGCCGCCCTGCTGGCCTATGCCCTGGCCTCGCTGTTGACCGGCCTGGGCAACCAGGCCCAGCGCTGGTTGCTCGGCCCGGCGCGCCAGCCCGCGCCGGGGCGTCGCCCGGGGGGACGGCGCCTGTCGGCGGGGCAGCCCGGGCTGGTGGGTTCGTGGCTCGGCCTGCTGTTGTTGGGCGCCCTGCTGCTCAGCCTGTTCGCGGGCGAGCGCTGGCGCGACCTGGGGCAACGCGGCACGGCAGCCAGTGGGGAGCTGCGTGTGTGGCTGCTACAAGGCAACATTCCCCAGGACCAGAAGTTCGAGCCGGGTACCGGCCTGGCGCAGGCGCTGAACTGGTATCCGCAGCAGATAGCGGAGGCCATGCGCGCCGGTGCCGACGCCCCGCAACTGGTGGTGGCGCCCGAGACCGCCATTCCCCTGCTGCCCCGGCAACTGGGCGTGGAATTCTGGCAACCGCTGTTGGGGGGGCTGGCGCGGCAGTCGGGGGCTCAGCCGGTCGGCGCGATGGTGGGCCTGCCTCTGGGCAGCTACGAGCAGGGCTATACCAATTCCGCCTGGGGCATCTCGCCCGAGTCAGCGGCGCGCGCGCTCGCCGCCACCGAAAAGACCTTGCCGGCCGAACCCGGCTTTCACCGCTACGACAAACACCACCTGGTGCCGTTTGGCGAATTCGTGCCCCCGCTGTTCCGCTGGTTCATCGACCTGATGCGCATCCCGCTGGGCGATTTCGACCGGGGCGGGCTCGCGCAGGCACCCTGGGCCTGGGCCGGGCAGCGCCTCGCCGCGAACATCTGCTACGAAGACCTGTTTGGCGAAGAGCTGGCCGCCGCGTTTGGCGACCCCGCCCGCGCGCCCACCGTGCTGGTCAACCTGAGCAACATCGGCTGGTTTGGCGACACGGTCGCCATCGACCAGCACCTGCAGATCTCCCGCCTGCGTGCGCTGGAACTGGGGCGGCCCATGCTGCGCGCCACCAACACCGGCGCCACCGCCGTGATCGATCACCGCGGCGTGGTCACGCACCAGCTGCCACGCCTGACGCGCGGGCGCCTCGCGGCCACGGTGCAGGGCCGCAGCGGCCTCACGCCCTACGCCCAGTGGGCCTCGCGCTGGGGGCTGTGGCCGCTGTGGGGGCTGTGTCTGGCCGTGGTGGCGCTGGCCGCGCTGCGGCGCCGCTCCGGCGCCCGCGGGCACCGCGCCCGGGCGGCGTAGGCGTTCGCGCCCGCACCCGTAAAATCAGCCCCTTGTGCGAGCGCCCGGTCGTGGCCGTTGGCCGCCCGCCAGCCCGGCGATCCCGCCCCGTTTGTTCCCGCTTTTCCGGACCCGGCCCCCAGGCCGGGGCATGCCGACCATGTTGACCTTCCAGCAAATCATTCTGAAACTGCAGTCCTACTGGGACGCCCAGGGCTGCGCGCTGCTGCAGCCCTACGACATGGAGGTCGGCGCCGGCACCAGCCACACCGCCACCTTCCTGCGCGCGCTCGGCCCCGAGCCCTGGAAGGCCGCCTACGTGCAGCCCAGCCGCCGCCCGAAAGATGGCCGCTACGGCGAGAACCCCAACCGCCTGCAGCACTACTACCAGTACCAGGTGGTGCTGAAACCCGCTCCCAGCAACATCCTGGAGCTGTACCTGGGCTCGCTCGAAGCCCTGGGCTTCGACCTGAAGAAGAACGACATCCGCTTCGTGGAAGACGACTGGGAGAACCCCACGCTCGGCGCCTGGGGCCTGGGCTGGGAGGTCTGGTTGAACGGCATGGAGGTCACGCAGTTCACCTATTTCCAGCAGGTCGGCGGCATCGACTGCAAACCCATCACCGGCGAGATCACCTACGGCCTGGAGCGCCTGGCCATGTACCTGCAGGGCGTGGACAACGTCTACGACCTGGTGTGGACCGACGGGGCCGATGGCGCCAGGCTCAGCTACGGCGACGTGTACCTGCAGAACGAAAAGGAACAGTCGGCCTACAACTTCGAGCACAGCAACACCGACTTCCTGTTCGCCGCGTTCACCGCGCACGAAGGCAACGCCAAGCACCTGATGGAGCAGCAGCTGGCGCTGCCGGCCTATGAGCAGGTCCTGAAGTGCGCCCACAGCTTCAACCTGCTGGACGCTCGTGGTGCCATCAGCGTGACCGAGCGCGCCGCCTACATCGGCCGCATCCGCAACCTCGCGCGCGGTGTGGCACAAAGTTATTACGAGAGCCGCGAGCGCCTGGGCTTTCCCATGGCGCCGCGCGAGTGGGTGGCGCAGATGGACAAGAAAGCCGCCTGACATGGCCCACCCCCGAAGCGCTTTCAGCGCCTCCCCCTCCAGGGGGCGCCACCAGCGGCCCGGCAGAGCCGGTTCCGCGGTGGTCCAGGCCTGAGCCCGCGTGCCCGCAGAATGCGCAACGAATCAGCATCATGAGTCAACAAAAAAACCTCCTCGTCGAACTGTTTGTGGAAGAGCTGCCGCCCAAGGCGCTCAAGAAGCTGGGTGACGCCTTTGCCGGCGTGCTGTTTGAACAACTCAAGGCCCAGGGCCTGACCGCCGCCGACTCGGCTTTGACGCCCTTCGCCTCGCCGCGCCGCCTGGCCGCGCACGTGACCGCCGTGGCCGAGCGCGCCGCCGACAAAGCCGTGTCGCAAAAGCTCATGCCGGTGAGCGTGGGCCTGGACGCGAACGGCCAGCCCACGCCGGCGCTGCTCAAGCGCCTGGGTGCGCTGGGCGCCGACGCCTCGGCCGTGGCCGGCTTGAAGCGCGCGCCCGACGGCAAGGCCGAGGCGCTGTTTTTTGACAGCGTGCAACCCGGCGTGGATCTGGCCGTGGGCCTGCAGAAGGCGCTGGACGAGGCCATTGCCAAGCTGCCCATCCCCAAGGTCATGAGCTACCAGCTCGAAACCGATTGCGAACTCCCCGGCTGGAGCAGCGTGCACTTCGTGCGCCCGGCGCACGGCCTGGTGGCGCTGCACGGCGGCAGCGTGGTACCGGTGAAGGTGCTGGGCCTGACGGCCGGCAACGCCACCCAGGGCCACCGCTTCGAAGCGGCCAAGTCGCCCGTGCTGCTGGCCGATGCCGACAGCTACGCCCAGACCCTGCTGACCGACGGCTCGGTGATCGCCAGCTTCAACGACCGACGCTTCGCCATCGTGCAGCAGCTCGCGCAGGCGGCCGAACGCCTGGGCCCGGGCTACGAGGTGCTGATGGACGAGGCCCTGCTGGACGAAGTGACCGCCCTGGTCGAGCGGCCGAATGTGCTCACCTGCGGCTTCGAGGAGCAGTTCCTGGAAGTGCCGCAGGAATGCCTGATCCTCACGATGAAGGCCAACCAGAAGTACTTCCCGCTGGTCGACACCCACGGCAAGCTGACCAACCGGTTCCTCGTGGTGAGCAACATCAGCCCGGACGATGCGAGCGCGGTGATCGGCGGCAACGAGCGCGTGGTGCGCCCACGCCTGGCCGACGCCAAGTTCTTCTTCGACCAGGACCGCAAGAAGACACTGAAGGATCGCGTTGAAGGCCTGGGCAAAGTGGTCTACCACAACAAGCTGGGCACGCAGGGCGAGCGCGTGGAGCGCGTGCGCGCGATCGCCCGCGCCATCGGTGAGCAGCTGGGCGGCGCCACGCTGGCCGCCAGCGCCGACACCGCCGCGCAATTGGCCAAGACCGACCTGCTGACCGACATGGTGGGCGAGTTCCCCGAGCTGCAGGGCATCATGGGCGGCTACTACGCGCGCCACGACGGCCTCTCCGAAGACATCGCTTTCGCGATCGAAGACCACTACAAGCCGCGCTTTGCCGGCGACGAGCTGCCACGCACCCAGACCGGTGTGGTGGTGGCGCTGGCCGACAAGCTGGAGACGCTGGTCGGCATGTTCGGCATCGGCAACCTGCCGACCGGCGACAAGGACCCGTTTGCGTTGCGGCGGCATGCGCTGGGGGTGATCCGCATGCTGGTCGAGAAGGACTTGCTGTTGGAGTTGAACTCGCTAGTTGAACAGGCGAGAGTGATCAGCAACAAGCTGTTTAGTGGTAGAGGGGTAGTCATCAGCCAGAGCAGCTCGCCTGCGGGCTCGTCTCCGAGGATGCATTCCTCAGTGAGTCAGATGTTCGAGCTCCCTGCAGACACTTCAAAGGCTCTCTCCGACTTCATCTACGACCGCCTCGCCGGTAGCCTGCGCGAGCAAGGCTACAGCGCCCAGGAAGTCGACGCCGTGTTGGCCCTGCGCCCGCAGCGCTTGGCCGAAGTGGCCCAGCGTCTGCAGGCCGTGCGCGCCTTCGCCGCGCTGCCCGCTGCCGCCGCGCTGGCCGCGGCCAACAAGCGCATCGGCAACATCCTCAAGAAATCCGAAGGCGAGGGCGCGGCGGTGCAGGCGTCCCGCTTGGTGGAGCCCGCCGAAAAGGACTTGTTCGCCGCCATGCAGGCCACCGTGCCGGCGGCCGACGCCGAGTTCGCCAACGGCGACTACACCGCCTCGCTGATGACACTGGCCGCGTTGCGCGCGCCGGTGGACGCCTTCTTCGATGGCGTGATGGTCAACGCCGACGACCCGGCGCTCAAGGCCAACCGCCTGGGCCTGCTCAAAAGCCTGCACGAGGCCATGAACCGCGTGGCCGATCTGTCACGCCTGGCAACATGATGGCCCCCACGCTCCACCGCTGCGCGGGTCGCTGCCCCCCGAGGGTGCGCGGCCTTGCTTGGGGCGGCCCGGCGCGGCGGCCCTGACCTGTGTGGAGCACCGCATGAAACTGCTCATCCTCGACCGCGATGGCACCCTCAACCGCAGCCGCGACGACCACGTCGCGTCGCCCGAGGAGTGGGAGGCGCTGCCCGGCGCGCTCGAAGCCGTGGCGCGGCTCAACCACGGGGGCTGGCGGGTGGTGCTGGCCACCAACCAGTCGGGCATCGGCCGCGGCCTGTTCGACATGGCGTCGCTCAACGCCATCCACGCCAAGATGCACCGCCAGCTGGCGGCGGTGGGCGCGCGCGTGGAAGCGGTGTTCTTCTGCCCGCACGCCCCGGAAGACGCCTGCCACTGCCGCAAACCCGAGCCGGGCCTGTTCGATCAGATTGGGGACCGCTTTGGCGTGCCCTTGCACGAGGTGCCGGCGGCGGGCAACGCGGTGCGCCATGTGCAGGCGGCCGCGGCGGCCGGCTGCCCGACCCACCTGCTGCTGACCGGCAAGTCCGAGCACCTGCGCGGACGCACCGGCCTGGGGGCCGACGCCGACCTGGCCGTGCTGGTCCCCGATCTGCCGCCCGGCACCCACCTGCACGACGACCTGCCGGCCTTCGCCGACTGGCTGCTGGCGCAGGATGCCGTGGCACCCGACTGAGCGACCGGGCGCCATTCACCAGGCCCGCACGCCCCATCAACACCACACCCCAGCTTCTGACCCATACTGCCCTCCATGATCGTCATCAACTTCCTGCGCGCCGTTCTGCACCTGTTGTTCATGGTGGTGACCGTGATCCCGTGGGCGCTGGCGGTGGTGGTGGCCGCGCCGTTCATGAAGCCCGAGCGCATCTACTGGATGTGCGCGCGCTGGCTCAAGCTGGCGGTGGACGGCGGCACGGTGATCCTGGGCATCCACAACCGGGTGATCGGGTTCGAGAACCTGCCGGTGGGCGCCACGGCGCCCGCGGTGCTGCTGGTCAAGCACCAGTCGCTCTGGGAGACCTTCAGCATGGCCGCGCTGATGCCGCACCCGCTGGCCTTTGTCTTCAAGAAGGAACTGCTGAAGGTGCCGTTTTTCGGCTGGGCCATGGCGCGCATGGACATGATCCACATCGACCGCGCCGACGGCGCGCGCGCTTTCGCCAAGGTGGTGCAGCAGGGGCAGCGTTTGCTGGACCAGGGCACCTGGGTGATCATGTTTCCCGAGGGCACGCGGATTGAACGCGGGCAGAAGGGCACGTACAAGAGCGGCGGCACCCGGCTCGCGATCCGCACCGGGGCGCCGGTGATCCCGGTGGCCGTGACCTCGGCCAAATGCTGGCCGCGCAAGGCCTTCATCAAGAAGCCCGGCGTGGTGGAGTTCTCCATCGGAAAACCGATTCCCAGCCAGGGCCGAAAGCCCGACGAGCTGATGCTGGAGGTGGAGAACTGGATCGAGGCCGAAATGCGGCGCCTTGACCCGGAGGCGTATACGTGACCACCCCCTCCGCGCTGGACGAGCCCACACCCGCGCCGCGCTTGCAGCGCGTCACCCCCTCAAGGGGGCGATGCGAGTGGCCCGGCAAAGCCGGTTTCGCGGTGTTCTGGGTTGGGGCGCTTCGCTCGGGGTGGGTCTGAGTCCATGCAGCGCTTTGTTCAGCTGGCGCTGGATTTTCTGACCGGGCCTGAGCCCGTGCCGCAGCCCAGGCCACCCGCGCCCGTGGCGAGGCCTCGGCCCGATGCGCCCCCCGCCGAGCCGCTGAACCAGGTGTTCCAGCCCGGCACCTGGCACCACCCGCGCGCCAACCGGCTGCTGCGGCTGGACAGCTGCGAGGTGGCCTACGAATTCAAGCGCGGCAAGCGCCGCACCATCGGGCTGTCGGTGGGGCCCGACGGCCTGAGCGTGAGCGCGCCGCGCTGGACGCCGGTGGGCGAGGTCGAGGCGCTGCTGCACGACAAGGCCGGCTGGGTGCTGGAAAAACTGCGCCGGGCCCGCGAGCGCGCGGGTGAGCTGGAGCGCTCGCGCACGGTCTGGGCCGATGGCGCCGAGCTGGACTTTCTGGGCCAGCGCTTGCGGTTGATGCTGGATCCCGCGCACGGCTTCGCGCAGGTGGGGGCGGTGTTGGAGCCCGCCGCCGATGGGCCGGGCACGCTGCGCCTGGGGCTGGCGGGCAACGCCAGCGAAGCGCAGATCCGCGATGCGGCCCAGGCCTGGCTGATGCGCCAGGCCAAGCGCGTGTTCGCCGAGCGGCTCGACCTGTTCGCGCCGCAGCTCGGTGTGCGCTACGAGAAGCTGCGCCTGTCCAGCGCCGGCACGCGCTGGGGCAGCGCCAGCGCCGACGGCACCATCCGCCTGAACTGGCGCTTGATCCACCTGCGCATGGACATGGTGGACTACGTGGTGGTGCACGAGCTCAGCCACCTGCGCCACATGGACCACAGCCCGCAGTTCTGGGACGTGGTGGCCAGCGTTATGCCCGACCACATCGAGCGCCGGAAAGCGCTCAAGCGGGCGGCGGTGCCGCTCGGGGAATAAGGCCCCCGAGCGTGCTCCCGCCGTTGGCGGGAACCCGAGGCTCCGCCGCTGCGCGGGTCGCTGCCCCCCGCGGGGGTGCGTTTCGCCTTGGGACGGCCCGGCGAAACCCCTTTTTTCAGACCGCTCTGAAGCGGTATATCCCTTCCGCATCGCGCTCCCGCCGCACCTGTCCGGCAAACCACAGCCGGTGCAGATGCGCCACCGCTTCGCCCATGGCGAAGGTGGTCTGGTGCAGGTCCAGCTCGCGCTGGAACAGCACGGGAATCGCGTCCGCGCCGCTGATGGGGCCGGCGCGGCAGGCGTCGAGCAGCTCGGCCAGGCGTTCGGCGTGGTGGTCTTTCAGCTGCTGGATGCGTTCGTGCAGCCCGGTGAAGGGCTTGCCGTGCGAGGGCAGCACCAGCGTGGCCTCGGGCAGTGGCAGGTATTTGTCGAGCGACTCGAGAAACAGCAGCAGCGGGTCGCTCTCGGGTTCCACGTCGTACACGCTCACGTTGGTGCTGATGCGCGGCAGCACCATGTCGCCGCTGATGAGCAGCCGCAGCTCGTCGCCATACAGCGCGATGTGCTCCGGCGCGTGGCCGTGGCCGCTGATGCAGCGCCAGGCGCGCCCGCCGATGGACACGGTCTGTCCGTCCATCAGGCGGCGGTGGCTCGGGGGAACGGCCGGCACCATGCTGGGGTAGTAGCTCGCCCGGCCCCGGATTTTCTCCAGGCTGTCGGGGTCGGTCAGACCGTGCGACGCGAAAAAGTCCGCCGCGCTCGCGCCGCCGAAACCGGTGGTGCTCTGCGAGCCGATGCGCGCCGAGTTGTAGTCGGTGGCACTGATCCACAACATGCACGACCATTTTTCACACAGCCAGTGCGCCAGCCCGATGTGGTCCGGGTGCATGTGGGTGACGATCACGCGCAGGATGGGCAGGCCGTCGAGCTCGTTCGCGAAGATCTGCTCCCACTGCGCTTTCGAGCGCTCGTGCGTGATGCAGCAGTCCACCACCGTCCAGCCCTCGCGGCCGTCCAGCGCGTCGCGCAGCAGCCAGAGGTTGATGTGGTCCAGCGCAAACGGCAGCGCCATGCGGATCCACTTCACGCCGGGCGCCACGGAGAGCGTGTGGCCGGCTTCGGGCAGCACGTCGCCCAGCGGGTAGTGCAGGCGGGCTTCGAGCTGCTCTCGGGTGGGGGGATTCATGCGGTGTGGATTCCGTTAAGATGCCGTCGACTGACGTTGACGTAAACGTCAATATGCTGGGCATTCTACGGAGCGGGGTCCCGATCCGGTGTCCGCCAGTCGACAAGACCCCACCCTTCCATGGCGAGCAACCCGACCTACACCATCAGCGATCTGGCCCGCGAGTTCGACCTGACCACGCGCGCGATCCGCTTTTACGAAGACATGGGCCTGCTGCAACCGCAGCGCGAAGGCCCGGGCGGGCGCAACCGCGTCTACAGCGCGCGCGACCGCACCCGCCTGAAGCTCACACTGCGCGCCAAGCGCCTGGGGCTGTCGTTGACCGAGGCCAAAGAGATCATCGACATGTACGACAGCCCGCGCGACACCGGGCCGCAGCTGCGCAAGTTCCTCACCGTGCTGGCCGACCACAAGCGCCAGCTCGAAGAGCAGATGGCCGATCTGGTGGCCAACCTCGACGAGGTGAAGGTGCACGAAAAAGAGGCGCGGGCGCTGCTGGCGAAGGTGGAAAAGACGCTCAAGCCCGGCCAGCCGGTCTGACGCGCGGGCAGCGCTGCTACGATGGCGGCCCCCCTTTTTGCAGGACTTTCCATGTCACTCATTGCCAGCATCGTCATCGGTCTTGTCGCGCTCTTGCACATCTACTTCCTGGTGCTGGAAATGTTCCTGTGGGACAAGCCGGCCGGTCTGAAGGCCTTCGGCAACACGCCGGAGAAGGCCGCGCTCACCAAGGTGCTGGCGGCCAACCAGGGGCTGTACAACGGCTTCCTGGCCGCGGGCCTGGTCTGGGGGCTGCTGCTGGGTCCCGATGGTTTCGGGGTGAAGGTGTTCTTCCTGGGCTGCGTGCTGGTGGCCGGCCTGTACGGCGCGGTCACCGCCAGCCGCAAGATTCTCTTTGTGCAGGCCTTGCCGGCGGCGGTGGGCCTGGTGCTGGTGTATCTCGCGCGCGCTGCCTGAAGGGGCGGCCGCCTCAAGCGGCGCCGCCTGTGGCCGCCCCTTCGGCGTACTGGCGCAGGAAGTCTTCGCTCGGCGGGATCGGCTGGATGACGTCGATCATCACGCCATTCGGGTCCTGCACGATGAAGTGGCGCTGGCCGAAGTCCTCGTCGCGCAGCGCCAGCAGCATGGGCAGGCCCTGCGCGACGGCGCGCTGGTATTCGGCGTCCACATCATCCACCTCGAAGTTGAGCAGCAGGCCGCTGGCCTGCTGGCCGCGCGCCACCACGGGGATGGTGGCGTGGTCGCGGTCGAGGACGGCCAGGTTGACCGATGCGTCTTCGGCGGACTGCAGGTGGACGTACCAGTTGCTGTCGAACTGGCGGATGAAGCGGAAATGCGTTTCGTAGAAGCGGGCGGTCTCGGCCACGCGGTCGGTCATGAGAACGGGGTAGTACTGCGTCGATTTCATGGCAGGGCTCCGGTGTGAAAGTGACATACAGTCTGTATGTAATTTCAATATAACATACAGACTGCACGTATGAAATGACCGCCATGAACCGTCGATCGCAAGAAGAACGCACCGAAACCACGCGGGCCGCGCTGATGTTGGCCGCGCGGGGGCTGTTCGAGGAGCGCGGCTACGCCGGCACCGGCACGCCCGAGATCGTGGCGACGGCGAAGCTGACGCGCGGCGCGCTCTACCACCACTTCACCGACAAGGCCGAGCTGTTCGAGGCCGTGGCGCGGCAGGTGGCGCAGGAGGTGGCGGACGAGATCGCCCGCCAGACCGCCGGGCACACCGACCCGGTGGAGGCCTTGATGGCCGGCGCTCAGGCCTATTTCGCGGCCATGGCTGGCCGTGGCCGGGCCCGCCTGCTGCTGCTGGAGGTGCCCGCCGTGCTCACGGCCGATCGGGTGATGGCGCTGAGCGATCTGGCCGGTTTCCAGGCCCTGCAGGAAGGTCTGCGGCAGGCGCTGCCGGCGGCGGGCGCTGGGCTGCCGTTGCGTGAACTGGCGGTATTGCTGTCGGCCATGTTCGACCGCGCGGCGCTGGCCATGGCCCGGGGCGAGGCTGTCGCGCCGTATGAGAAGGCCACGCGCCTGCTGCTCTCAAGGCTGGTCGCGGCCTGAGGTTGCCCCTCGGGGGCTTTTCGGTGGGATCGACATTCGGTCATAATTGACGTTTACGTAAACGTAAATCAAAAAGCCAACCCGACATGACACCCCCCACCCCCGATCACGAGGCCCTGCGCCAGCGCGTGCAGGCCAGCCTGGAGCGCCAGGGCATGATGGTGCAACTGGGCGTGCGCCTGCTGGTCGTTGCGCCGGGCACGGTCACGCTGGGGCTGCCGTATTCGGACCGTGTGACGCAGCAGCAGGGCGGCTTTCACGGCGGCGCCATGGGCGCGCTGGCCGACATCGCCGGGGGCTACGCGGCCCTGACCGTGGCACCCGAGGGCATGGAGGTCACGACGGTGGAATACAAGATCAACTTCCTCGCGGCCTTCCAGGGCGGTGAGCTGCAGGCCACGGGCCGCGTCACCAAGGCCGGCAAACGCATCATCGTGACCGCCGCCGAGGTGGTGCACGTGGCGGCGGACGGCCGGCGCTCGGACTGCGCGGTGATGCAGCAGACACTGGTGCCGGTGCCCAAGACCTACTGATATTCGTGACCTCCCAAGCCCTCACCCCAACCCTCTCCCAGAGGGAGAGGGCGTGAACCCCCAAACCCCCTCAGGAGACCCTCCATGAACAACCTGCCCGGCCTCAATTTCCAACTCGGTGAAGACATCGACGCCCTGCGCGACGCGGTGCGCGAATTCGCGCAGGCCGAGATCGCGCCCCGTGCGGCCGAGATCGACAAGAGCGACCAGTTCCCCATGGACTGCTGGCGCAAGATGGGCGAGCTGGGCGTGCTCGGCATCACCGTGCCCGAGCAGTACGGCGGCGCCAACATGGGCTACCTCGCCCACATGGTGGCGATGGAAGAGATCAGCCGCGCCAGCGCTTCGGTGGGCCTCTCTTACGGCGCGCACAGCAACCTGTGCGTGAACCAGATCAACCGCAACGGCACGCCCGAGCAGAAGGCCAAATACCTGCCCAAGCTGATCAGCGGCGAACACGTGGGCGCGCTCGCCATGAGCGAACCCGGTGCCGGTTCCGACGTGATCAGCATGAAGCTGAAGGCTGAAGACAAGGGCGGTTATTACCTGCTCAACGGCAACAAGATGTGGATCACCAACGGCCCCGACGCCGACACCCTGGTGGTCTACGCCAAGAGCGAGCCCGAGATGGGCGCGCGCGGCGTGACGGCGTTCCTGATCGAGAAGGGCATGTCCGGTTTCTCCATCGCACAGAAGCTCGACAAGCTGGGCATGCGCGGCAGCCACACCGGCGAGCTGGTGTTCCAGAACGTCGAGGTGCCGGCACAGAACATCCTGGGCGGCCTCAACATGGGCGCCAAGGTGCTGATGAGCGGGCTGGACTACGAGCGCGCCGTGCTCACCGGTGGTCCGCTGGGCATCATGCAGTCGGTCATGGACAACGTGATCCCCTACATCCACGACCGCAAGCAATTCGGCCAGAGCATCGGCGAGTTCCAGCTGATCCAGGGCAAGGTGGCCGACATGTACACCGTGCTGCAGGCTGCGCGCAGCTTCGCCTACACCGTGGCCAAGAACCTCGACCTGCTGGGCACCGACCACGTGCGCCAGGTGCGCAAGGACTGCGCCTCGGTCATCCTCTGGACGGCCGAGAAGGCGACCTGGATGGCGGGCGAGGGCGTGCAGATCTACGGCGGCAACGGCTACATCAACGAGTACCCGCTGGGCCGTTTGTGGCGGGACGCCAAGCTGTACGAGATCGGCGCCGGCACCAGTGAAATCCGTCGCATGCTGATCGGGCGCGAGCTGTTTGCCGAGACCTGCTGAAACACCGGGTGAAACGGCCTTGCCCGACAATGGCCACGCTGTTCCACCCCCACCGGATGCCCCATGAGTTCAACGCTGCAAGACCTGTTTGACCACAACCGCGAATGGGCTGCGGCCATGGTTCGCGAGAAGCCCACCTTCTTCACCGATCTGCTGGCCCAGCAAAGCCCACAGTACATGTGGATCGGCTGTTCCGACAGCCGCGTGCCGGCCAACCAGATCACCGGCCTGGCCCCGGGCGAGGTGTTCGTGCACCGCAATGTGGCCAACGTGGTGGTGCCCACCGATCTGAACTGTCTGTCCACCATCCAGTTCGCGGTGGACCAGTTGCAGGTGAAACACCTGATGGTGGTGGGCCACTACGGTTGCGGCGGCGTGAAGGCCGCGCTGAACGACACCCGCGTGGGCCTGGCCGACAACTGGCTGCGCCACATCAAGGACGTGCGCGACCGCCACGCCGCGCTCATCGCGGCCACGCCCGAGGACTTCCGGGTCGAGGTGCTGTGCGAGCTCAACGCCATCGAGCAGGTGATGAACGTGGCCCAGACCACCGTGGTGCAGGACGCCTGGGCGCGCGGCCAGGCGCTCACGCTGCACGCCTGGGTCTACGCCCTGAGCGACGGCCTGCTGCGCGACATGCTGATGACGGTGGACGGCGCCGGGGGGCTGGAATCCATCTACCAGGCCGCCCTGGCGGGCGTGGCCGCCAAGCGCCGGGACACGGCCGCCTGAGCTTGCCGACACAAGGACCGGCATGTTCCCCCAGCGACTCGATTCCACGGTGGCCTACGACATCGCCAAGGCGATGATGGATGGCTTCAATCGGCACTACCGGCTGTTCCGCACCGAGTCGGCCCGCGCCAAACACCGCTTCGAGACGCGCGACTGGCGCGGTCAGCAGCGCGCGCAGCGCGAGCGCATCGAGTTCTACGACCTGCGCGTGAACGAATGCGTGATGCGGCTGCACAAGGAGTTCAAGGCCGACGAACGGACCATGGACGTGTGGGAACAGGTCAAGCTGCACTACATCGGCCTGCTGGTGAACCACCACCAGCCCGAGCTGGCCGAGACTTTTTTCAACTCGGTCTGCACCAAGATCCTGCAGCGCGCGTATTTCCAGAACGACTTCATCTTCGTGCGCCCGGCCGTGTCCACCGAGTACATCGAGAACGACGAACCGCGGGCCCTGCCCACCTACCGCTGCTATTACCCGACCGCCGACAACATGGAGGCCGAGGTGCTGCGCATGATCGCGGACTTCGACCTGCGCGTGCCGTTCGAAGACCTCGCGCGCGACGCCCATCTGGTGCTCGAAGCCATGAAGCCGCACTTCGACCACGTGAAGCTGCGCGCCAATTTCCAGTTCCAGGTGCTCTCGGGCCTGTTCTTCCGCAACAAGGGCGCCTACGTGGTCGGCAAGATCATCAACGGCTTCCAGGAAGTGCCGTTCGCCCTGCCCATCCTGCACAACGAGCAGGGCCAGCTGGTGGTGGACGCGGCGCTGTTCGGTGAAGACGACCTGCTGATCCTCTTCAGCTTCGCTCGGGCGTATTTCATGGTGGACATGGAAATCCCCAGCGCCTACGTGCAGTTCCTGCGCAGCATGATGCCGCGCAAGCCGCGCGCCGAGTTCTACAACGCGCTCGGCCTGGCCAAGCAGGGCAAGACGCTGTTCTACCGCGACTTCCTGTTCCACATGCGGCATTCCACCGACAAGTTCCGCATCGCGCCTGGCATCAAGGGCATGGTGATGCTGGTGTTCGATCTGCCGAGTTTTCCGTTCGTGTTCAAGGTCATCAAGGACTTTTACCCGCCGCAGAAGGACACCACGCGCGAGCAGATCCGCGACAAGTACCTGCTGGTCAAGCAGCACGACCGCGTGGGCCGCATGGCCGACACGCTGGAGTTCTCCGAGGTGGGTTTCCCGCGCGAGCGTTTCACCGACGAACTGATCGCCGAGATCCAGAAGTTCGCGCCCAGCCAGCTGGAGATCAGCGACCGCAACGGGGACGGGGACATCGAGGTGGTCGTCAAGCACGTCTACATCGAGCGCCGCATGATTCCGCTCAACATCTATCTGCAGGAGGCGTTCGATGCGCTGCAGGCCCGGGCCGACGATCCGTTCGCGCACGCCCAGCTGGAGCGCGCGGTGGTGGAGTACGGCAACGCCATCAAGGACCTGGTGGCCGCCAACATCTTCCCCGGCGACATGCTGTGGAAGAACTTTGGCATCACGCGCCACGGCAAGGTGGTGTTCTACGACTACGACGAGATCGAATACATCACCGACTGCAACTTCCGCCGCGTGCCCGCGCCGCGCCACGAGGAAGACGAGATGTCGGGCGAGATCTGGTACTCGGTGGGCCGGCACGACGTGTTCCCCGAAACCTTCGGCCCCTTCCTGTTGGGCAACCCGAAGGTGCGCGAGGTGTTCATGAAACACCACGCCGACCTGCTCGACGCGGCGTTCTGGCAGTCGCACAAGGAACGCATCGCCGCCGGCCACGTGTACGACGTGTTCCCCTACGAGCGCGACCGGCGCTTTCACATCCAGGCCGACAAAGCACTTCTCGATTGACTTTTCAAAGGAGATTCTCATGACCACTACCAACCCCGATCCCGTCGTCATCGTCGGCGCCGCCCGCACCCCCATGGGCAGCTTCCAGAGCGATTTCGCCAGCCTCGCCGCGCACGACCTCGGCGGCGTGGCCATCAAGGCCGCCGTGGCGCGCGCCGGGGTGGACGCCGCGCTGGTCGACGAGGTGCTGTTCGGCAACTGCCTGATGGCCGGCCAGGGCCAGGCGCCCGCGCGCCAGGCCGCGCTCAAGGGCGGGCTGCCACTCTCGGCCGGCGCGGTGACGCTGTCCAAGATGTGCGGCTCGGGCATGAAGGCCACCATGCTCGCGCACGACATGCTGCTGGCCGGCAGCGCCACCGTGATGGTCTCGGGCGGCATGGAGAGCATGACCAACGCGCCCTACCTCATGCTCAAGGGCCGCGGCGGCTACCGCATGGGCCACGACAAGATCTACGACCACATGATGCTCGACGGCCTGGAAGACGCCTACGAACCCGGCCGTTCCATGGGCACCTTCGGCGAAGACTGCGCCGCCAAATACAGCTTCACGCGCGAGCAGCAGGATGCGTTCGCCATTGCCTCGGTCACGCGCGCCAAGGCCGCGATCGAGAACGGCGCCTTCGCCACCGAGATCGCGGCCGTCACGGTGAAAGACCGCAGCGGCGAGCGCGTGGTCGGCATCGACGAAGGCCCGGGCCGGGTCAAGCTCGACAAGCTCACCAGCCTCAAACCCGCGTTCAAGAAAGACGGCACCATCACCGCCGCCAGCAGCTCGTCCATCAACGACGGCGCGGCCGCGCTGGTGCTGATGCGCCAGTCCACCGCCACCCGGCTGGGCTGCAAGCCGCTGGCGCGCATCGTGGCGCACGCCACCCACGCGCAAGAACCCAACTGGTTCGCCACCGCCCCTGTGGGCGCCACGCAGAAACTGCTGGCCAAGACCGGCTGGGCCGTGGGCGAGGTGGACCTGTGGGAGATCAACGAAGCCTTTGCCGTCGTGCCCATGGCGCTGATGACCGAGCTGTCCATCCCGCACGAGAAGGTCAACGTCAACGGCGGCGCCTGCGCCCTGGGCCACCCCATCGGCGCCTCCGGCGCCCGCATCGTGGTTACGCTGCTGCACGCGCTGAAGGCGCACGGCGGCAAGAAGGGCGTGGCCACCTTGTGCATCGGCGGCGGTGAGGCGACGGCGATGGCGATAGAGCTTGTGTGACATGAAACACCCCCGCGCCGCAGTCCGTGATCACCCCGTCGCGCTGCGCGCGTCCCCCTCAAGGGAGCGCCGCTGGCGGCCCGGCAGAGCCGGTTCCGCGGTGGCCTGGGTCGGCACCGCGCGCTTCGTCGATTTTTTGTAGGAACGCCTGAACGTCATGAGCACAGTTCTCGTCATCGGCGCCTCGCGTGGCATCGGCCTTGAGTTCGTGCGGCAGTACATCGAGGCGGGCGACCGCGTCATCGCCACCGCGCGCGACGACGCTGGGCTGGAGCAACTGCGGGCACTCGATGCCGAGGCGCTGCGGCTGGACGTGGCGCAGCCCGCGAGCGTGAGCGCGTTGTCCTGGCAACTCGATGGCGAGAAGCTGGATGTGGCGCTGTATGTGGCCGGCATCATCCACCGCGCCGGCGCCACCTCGCCGCCCACGCAGCAGGCTTTCGACGAGGTGATGCACACCAACGTGCTGGGCGCCATGCAGGTGATCCCGCAGGTGCTGCCCATGGTGGAAGACGCTCGGGGGGTGTTCGGCGCCCTGTCGAGTGCCATGAGCCAGATCGGCAGCGTACCGGGCAGCGGCTCGTGGCTGTACCGCGTGAGCAAGGCGGCGCTGAACATGGCCGTGAGCAGCGCGCGATTCGATTACCCGCAGGCCCGCCTGGTGGCGCTGGACCCGGGCTGGGTGCAGACCGACATGGGCGGCGGCGGTGCGCCGCTGAGCGTGGAGGCCAGCGTGCGCGGCCTGCGCGCGGTGCTGGCCAGCGTGGGCCCCGAAGACAACGGCCGCCTGATCCACCACGATGGCCGGCGCGCCGACCACTGGTGAGCCGGCCGGACCCGATTCACAACGAAAGAAACCCGATGCTGCTGACCCAAGACCACGTGATGATCCGCGACGCCGTGCGCGCCTTTGCCCAGGAACAGCTCTGGCCCAACGCCGCGCAGTGGGACAAGGAGCACCTGTTTCCCGCAGCGGCGCACCGGGGCCTGGCCGAGCTGGGGGCGTATGGCATCTGCGTGCCCGAAGAACTGGGCGGCGCGGGGCTGGACTACCTGACGCTGGCGCTGGTGCTGGAAGAGATCGCGGCCGGCGACGGCGGCACCAGCACCGCCATCAGCGTGACCAACTGCCCCTACAACGCCATCCTCATGAAGTACGGAACACCGGCGCAGCAGCGGCAGTGGCTGGTGCCGGCGGCGCGCGGCGATATCCTGGGCGCCTTCTGTCTGACCGAGCCGCACGTGGGCTCCGACGCCTCCGGCCTGCGGACCACGGCGGTGCGCGAGGGCGACGAGTACGTCATCAACGGCGTCAAGCAGTTCATCACCTCGGGCAAGAACGGACAGGCCGCGGTGGTGATCGCCGTGACCGACAAGGGCGCGGGCAAGAAGGGCATGAGCGCCTTCATGGTGCCCACCGACAACCCGGGCTACGTGGTCGCGCGGCTGGAAGACAAGGTGGGCCAGCACAGCAGCGACACCGCGCAGATCAACTTCGACAACTGCCGCATCCCGGCCGAGAACCTGATCGGCCAGGAAGGCGAGGGCTACAAGATCGCGCTCTCCGCGCTCGAGGGCGGGCGCATCGGCATCGCGGCGCAGAGCGTGGGCATGGCGCGCAGCGCGCTGGAGGTGGCGATCGCCTACGCCAAGGAGCGCCAGAGCTTTGGCACCGCCATCTTCAACCACCAGGCCGTGGGTTTCCGCCTGGCCGACTGCGCCACGAAGCTCGAAGCCGCGCGCCAACTGATCTGGCACGCCGCCGCCCTGCGCGATGCCGGCCAGCCCTGCCTGAAGGAAGCCGCCATGGCCAAGCTCTTCGCCAGCGAGACGGCAGAGCAGGTCTGCTCCGCCGCCATCCAGACCCTGGGCGGCTACGGCTACGTGAACGACTTTCCGCTGGAGCGCATCTGGCGCGACGTGCGCGTGTGCCAGATCTACGAAGGCACCTCGGACGTTCAAAAGATCATCATTCAGCGAGCGCTCTGAGCGCCCCCCGCGCCGCCTGCCGGCACCACCATCGGCCTGAGCGATTTCCAGACCTGGGTGTGCGCCCTGGCCATGCTGCTGGGCCGGCTGGAGATGTTGTCTTTCCTGGTCCTGTTCACGCCCGGTTTCTGGCGGAAGCAGACGCGGCCTTGCCTCAGCCCCGTGCGGGGATGGTGAGTCCGCGTTGCACCGCCGGGCGGGCTTCGAAGGCCGCGAGCACGCGCGCGAGTTCCGGGAAGTCCTTGAAACCCACCAGCTCGCCCGCGCCGTAGTAGCCGACCAGGTTGCGCACCCAGGGCCAGATGGCGATGTCGGCGATGGTGTAGGCATCGCCCATGATCCAGTGGCGCCCGGCCATGCGCTGGTTCAGCACGCCGAGCAGGCGCCGGCTTTCGGCCACGTAGCGGTCGCGGGGACGCTTGTCTTCGTAGGCGGCGCCGGCAAACTTGTGGAAGAAGCCGAGCTGGCCAAACATGGGCCCCACCCCGCCCATCTGGAACATCAGCCACTGCAGGGTCTCGTAGCGCGCGGCGGGGTCCTGCGGCAGGAACCGGTCGGTCTTCTCGGCCAGGTAGATCAGGATCGCGCCCGATTCGAACAGCGCCAGCGGCCGGCCGCCCGGTCCCTTGGGGTCGAGGATCGCGGGGATCTTGTTGTTGGGGTTGAGCGAGAGGAAGGCCGGCGACATCTGGTCGTTGGTGTCGAAGCTCACCAGGTGTGGCTCATAAGGCAGGCCGGTTTCCTCCAGCATGATGGACACCTTCACGCCGTTGGGCGTGGGCAGTGAATACAGTTGCAGGCGATCGGGGAATTGCGCGGGCCATTTCTGGGTGATGGGGAAGGCAGACAGAGCGTTCACGGCAGGTCCTTGTGGGTGGCGGGGCAGGGTGGGTGACAGAGCCGCTATTGAACACCGCCGCGCAAAAGCCCTGCCCGTGCGCGCTCATGGAATCTGGCGTATGGGGCGGCGGGCCGGGCCGGTGGCGCACGGATAATGGCCGCCAGACGGAAGACACAGGAGACCACACCCATGCCCATCACCAAAGGATTCCGCGCGCTCGTGGACGAAGCCACGGCGCAGATCACCACCTACAGCGTGGCCCAGGTGCGCGAACGGCTGGAGCGCGACCCGACGCTGCAGCTGGTGGACATCCGCGACGTGCGCGAGCTCGAGCGCGAAGGCACGGCACCGGGCGCGGTGCACGCGCCGCGCGGCATGCTGGAGTTCTGGGTGGACCCGGCGTCGCCGTATTTCAAGCCCGTGTTCGGCGATGAAAGCAAAGAATTTGTGCTGTTCTGCGGCGCGGGCTGGCGCAGCGCGCTGGCCACCAAGGCGCTGAAAGACATGGGCATGGACAACGTGGCCCACATCGACGGCGGCTTCACCGAGTGGGTGAAGCAGGGCGCCCCCACCGAAACGCTCGAAGCCCACAAGGCCCGGCACGCGGCGCGCAAGCCCGCATGAGCAGAGTGCCTGTGAGCGCCTGCCCCTGTGGCCGGACCGACGCGCGGGGCAAAGCCTGCGCGTTCGACGCCTGCTGCGGGCGCTACATCGACCACGACACCCCGGCGCCCGACGCCGAAAGCCTCATGCGCTCGCGCTACAGCGCCTTCGTGCTGGGGCGTGTGGACCACCTCGCCGCCAGTTGGCACGCCAGCACCCGCCCGGCCGACCTGACGCTGGAAGAGGGCGTGAAATGGCTGGGGCTGGACGTGCGATCGCACCGCGTGATCGACGCCGACCACGCCGAGGTCGAGTTCGTCGCCCGCTCGCGCGTGGCAGGCCGTGGGCAGCGCCTGCACGAGCGCAGCCGCTTCGTGCGCGAGGCTGGGCGCTGGTTTTATGTGGATGGAGATCTGAAGTGAGTGCGATGTTCGAAGCGGTTCTTTTCGATTGCGACGGCGTGTTGGTGGACAGCGAGCCCATCACCAACGGCGTGTTGCGCCAGATGCTCAACGAGGCCGGCTGGGCGCTCAGCCAGCCGGAGTGCGAACGCATCTTCATCGGCAAGGCCGTGCGCGACGAGCGCGAGCGCATCGAGGCTGAGACCGGCCGACCGCTCACCGACGACTGGATGCGCGCCTTCTATGCGCGGCGCGATCAGCGCCTGCGCGCCGAGCTGCAGACCGTGGCCGGTGCGCTCGACGCGGTCATCGCCGCGCATGCGCACGCCAAAGGCCGCATCGCCTGCGCCTCCGGCGCCGACCGGCCCAAGGTCGTGATGCAGATCGGCATGGCCGGCATGGCGCCGTACTTCGAAGACCGCATCTTCAGCGGCCACGACATGCCACGCTCCAAGCCCGCGCCCGATGTCTACCTGGCCGCCGCCGCCCACCTGGGCGCCGACCCGTCGCGATGCCTGGTGATCGAAGACACCGCCACCGGCGCCCAGGCCGGCCTGGCCGCCGGCGCCACCGTCTGGGGCTACTGCCAGCACGGCCACGGCCGCGCGTTCGACGGCCTGCCCGTGGCGCGGGTGTTTCGCCACATGGACGAGCTGGCGCGGGCCTTGCCCGCACTGCGGTAAAAACGCCCCATGCCTATCCACTTCACCCGCCGCCAACTCCTGGGCCTCAGCGCCGCCCTGCCACTCTGGCCCATCCTGCCGCTCGCCGGCCTCGGCCTCACCGCCTGTTCCACCGTCGAAACCACCAGCGTGCAGGCGCGCCTGCGGGGCAAGTCGATCACCGTCATCAGCACCATCGGCACTACGCTGCGCCTCTCCTGGCGCGGCACCACCTTGTTCAACAACGAGCTGGGCGAAGCCTTCGTGCCCGACTGGGGCTACAAGGAGCAGCTCGAAAACCGCACCGTCGAACTGCTCAAGGCTTCCGGGCGTTTCTCCAGCGTGCAGCGTGCCACCATCACCGCCACCCGCCGCGAGGAAGCGCTCAAGGAACTGAAGGAACTCAAGACGCCGACCGACCATGTGCTGCTCATCTCGGGCGCGCCGTCGGCCGACAGCATCTGGGCCACCCGCGAAGGCTTCTTCGGTCTGGGCATCGCGCAGCGCAGCATCGTGCGCCTGGGCACCGAGTCGGTAGCCCACGCCTCGCTGCGCGTCGACCTGCTGGTGCCCAGCACCTTCGGCGCCGTGCTCGGCGAGGCCACCGTCTCCACGGCCCAGCGCGTGCCCGCGCCCGCGCTGCTGATCGGCCCGCGCCTGAACGACGACAACGCCGCTGCTGCGCGCGAGTCGCTGAAAGTGCAGGTGGATGCGGCGGTGCAGAGCCTGGTGAACCAGCTGGGGCTTGGGAAAGCGGCGCCCGCTCCCGCGCCTGCGCCGATGACACCGCCCGCCGCACCGAAGCCAGCGGCTGCGCCCGCAGCGGCGCCAGAGAGACCGTGGGTCAATGGCTCGCCGGTGACGTCACCGAATGTGGAGGGGCGGGGGATTCCGGGGCCTTCGGGCAGCGGGGTGGACGTTCTGCCTGCGGGGCGTTGAGGAGACTGTCTCTGCTGTCATCTATCTGAGAGCGCCGGTTGGCTAGCACGCGACATACGAGGCAGTACCAGTTCTAAGCTAAGGCCAGGAATGATGAAGTTCGATTTCGATGCTGAGTTGATAGGTTCCGACGGGGTCACGCTTCCCGCCTACTGCGAAGTCCAACTGCCGCACGTAGGTGGCCAAAAAGCGTCGATCTACTTGGCGGTGCCCTCACGGCACCTTACTGGAGAACCCCCAAGCAATCCGTGCACGTTGATGGGGAAAAGTGGCGCCTTTTCCATCAGCATGAATGGAGTGCACTGGCGCCAATTTCCAGTTTCCCCGAAAGGCCTGATCGGTCTGGCTGCTATTGATATATCCCACGTTTCGAGACTGACGCTGCAGTGCCGCTCTCAGGATGCCAATAGGGAGATTCGCTTCCATCTGGCCCCCATTTCCTACCTGCGGTCAGAGTCCAACTTTGTTCACTTTGGCGACAGATCACAATCGACGGAGCTGTTTTCGATGGATCTGCCGGATTTCGGTGAGACGAAATTCGTGTCGGACTGGATGACCGTTTACCACCGAGACGCGGAGATTCCAGGAGCGACGGTGGTCGCTGGTTTTTGTGCGGTAGCAGCTTTGCCGCCGGATGCTTCAAGCGACATCGACCTGGTGGTTGCAAAGTTCAGGAGATCGCTTGAGGTCCTGTCGGTTCTGTTTCGTCAAGCCGTGACCCTACACGGCTGGACGTACACAGACGGAGCTACTGTTTCTACGTGGATTAATCCCCTTGATCCGAATGTGACGCCATCTGCGCGCGAGGACCGCGGCAAATATGTTGTTAAACCCCAAGTCTTCGTGGAATGCGCTACAGGCTTGGCACACGCGTATGGGAAGACCAGCGAGGAAACTCGCTCGCTGGTGCGCCACGTGTTGGTCGCAGTCAATCCCCATACCAAGTCGAGGATCGGTGATCGCTTTCTGTTCATGTTCTCCGCACTGGAACGGGTGATCGAATCCGCTTGGAAACGGGACCAAACGCTGCGAAGCCCTGCAGTTACAGACAACGCCATCGCGGAACTTCTCGGGCAGTTGAACGCGACTGTGGTCGCTGAAAACGGCGAATACGCCTCAGAGATTTCAGCTCGCCTGGAAGGATTCATCAAGACCGTGAACAGTGGTGCGAGTGTTCGGGACAAGGTCAGTGCATTTTTTCGGGTATATCCGGCGATGAGCTGTGCGGACCTTTGGCCCATTCTGGGTGCAGGAAAAGAGCGGGGATTGAGAGATGTCCGTCATGCGCTTGCACACGGGCGAAGCACTTTCGTCTCGCTCGATGTCGTGGCGGTTGCTGAGTGGCACCTGGCGATTTTGTTGGAGCGGTTGATCTTCGTGCTTCTTGGCATGAGCACGCCAGATGGAATATCTCCAGGCTCGAATATGTTGCGAACGGGTGGAATGGGGTGGTACGAGTGGGGCCAGTGGCACCCAATGCGGTCTAAGCCAGACCAATCGATCTGATCTTGGTCGATCTTGCTCTGCGACCTTCGCTGCCCCCGGCAAAGGAACTACAACGTGCCAAATCACTTCGATCTCCCGACTTACCCTGCCCCGTCACCCCCCCCCCGGCGTTACCCGTTCAGCCTTTGGACGCGCGGATGAAGCTCTTCTGATCCTGATGACCTGACCCCCGACCGTCCTGTGGGCCTTCGACTGGGTCGATCCCGGTGCCCCGAACCATCAGACCCGCAAGTCAGGAGAAGGCGTGGGGTCCACCCGCTGGGCCAGGGCCGCATCGCGTTCCACGCGCAGGGCGCGCTGGAACGCTGGGCGGTCCTGCAGGCGCTGCCAGTAGGCCGCCACCGCCGGCGTGAACTGGGCATCCAGGTCCAGGTGGCGGGCGAGCACCAGCGCGTAGCCCACGGTCACGTCGGCGGCCGTGAAGCGGCCGGCGCACAGGTGCTCGTTGTGCTGCAGGGCGGCGTCCACCGCGCGCAGACGGGCCAGGAACCAGCGGGCGTAGTCGGCGGCCACCTGGGGCTGCAGGCGCTCGGGCGGTTCGAAGTGGGTGTAGCGCAGCACCAGCGTCTGCGGGAAGGTGAGCGTGGCGTCGCTCATGTGCAGCCAGTTCAGGTAGCTGCCATAGGCTGGATCGTCGACGGGCACGTCCAGCACGCGCGGGCTGTGGCGCGCGGCGAGGTAGTGGCACATCGCGGCCGACTCGGTCATGCGGGTGGCGCCGTCTTCCAGCAGGGGCACGGTGCCCAGCGGGTTCAGGTCCAGGTAGGGCCGGGCGTGCACGCGCGGCGGAAAGGGCAGCATGCGCAGTTCGTAGGGCAGGCCCAGCTCTTCCAGCATCCACAGGGGACGCAAAGACCGGGCGCTGACGCAGTGGTGCAAAACGATCATGGGGTTGGCGGGTTCCGGGTTCAGTGGCGTTTCTTGAACGGCCGCAGGTCGTGCATGCCGGGCAGGGTGCGGGGGTCGGTGCCCTCGGGAAAGATGCGGTGTTTCTGGATCTTCTGGGTGCCGGTGGTGGGGATCTCGGCCGCAAACCAGAGCCAGCCGGGCGCCTTGTAGTAGGCCAGTTGCTGGTGGCAGAAGTCAAAGAGCGCGCGCGCCGTCTCCGCCGTTTCGTGGCCGGCGCGGTCTTTCAGCACCACGCAGGCCAGCACCTCTTCTTCGCGCACCTCGTCGGGCAGGGCCATCACCGCCGCGTTGGCGACCCAGGGGTGGGTGAGCAGCAGGGCCTCGACCTCGGCGGCGGCGATGTTTTCGCCCGAGCGGCGGATGATGTTCTTGCGGCGGTCCACGAAATGGAACATGCCATCGGCGCCCCGGCTCACGATGTCGCCGGTGTGGAACCAGCCGCCGCGCCAGGCCTCGGCCGTGGCCTGCGGGTTGTCGAGGTAGCCGCTGAAGAAGTGCCGCCGGGGCGTGGCTTCGGAGTGGCGGACCACCAGCTCGCCCGGCGTGCCGTCGGGCAGCACCTGGCCGGCCTCGTCCATCACGCAGGCGTCCAGGCCCGGGCGTGCGCGGCCGAAGGCCCGCGTGCCGACCTGGCGCGGTTCGTGGCAGTCGCACAGGGGCCGCACCATCTCGGTCATGCCCCAGAGTTCGAGCAGCGGGAAGCCATAGCGCGCCTCGAATGTCGCGTGCAGCTGGGGCTCGACGCCGGCGCCGTAGCCAAAGCGCACTGGGTGCGCGCGCTCCAGATCGCTCACCGGCTGGTTGAGCAGCATGGGCACCACCACGCCGAGGTAGTGCACGATGGTGGCGCGGCTCTCGACCACCTCGGTCCACCAGCGGCCGGGCTGGAAACGGTCGGTCTGCACCTGGCAGCCTCCGCTGAGCAGCATGCAGTAGAACGACAGGATGGACGCGTTCACATGGAACAGCGGCAGCGGGTTGTAGAGGCGCTCAACGCCTTCGCGCACCGCCCCCAGGCCGCCCTGGGTGGCATACCAGTGGCCGGCGGCCAGCTCGTAGGTGTGCGAGAGCACGCAGCCCTTGGGCTGGCCCGTGGTGCCCGAGGTGTAGAGGATGCTGGCGGGCGTGTCGCCAACCGGTTCACCGGGCTGGGCCGCGGTGGGCGGCGGTGTCAGGGTCTGGGTGTCCAGTTCCTCCAGCCACGCCACGGCGGGCCGGTGGCGGGTCAGGGCCAGCGCCTCCCGCACCGCGTCGGCCCGCGCGGTCAGCGCCACCATCAGGTCCAGCCGCGCGTGGTCCACCACATAGGCCAGTTCGCGCGGCCGGTGGTCCGGGTTGATCGGCACGATGCACACGCCCAGCGCGTTGAGCGCGAGCTTGTGCAGCAGGTGCTCGGGCCGGCTTTCCAGGAACAGGCCCACGCGGTGGCCCAAGCCGTAGCCAGCCGAGCGGTACGCGGCCATCAGCGTGCGCACCACGGTGGCCGCGTCGCTGTAGCTGATGTCGCGGCCGGCGGGGTCGTAGCTGCGGGCGGCGTTGGCGGGCACGGCCAGCAGGCTGTGGCCGGCGTAGCGGTCGCAGGCCTCGAAGAAGGCCTGGCCGATGGTGGTGTCGTCGTCGATGGCGATCATGTGGGCAGTCTAGACAGGGTGGTGGTCATGGCTGCGCCATCGGGGTTGCAGATCAGGCCAAGGGTGGGGTCCGGCTCCGAAAATCCCCCGGCGCCACCCCCGTCCAGCCCTTGAACGCGCGGATGAAGCTCTTCTCGTTCTGAAACCCGGCCGCTTCGGCCACCTGTTTGATGGGGCGGGTGGTGCGCTGCAGCAGGTCGAGCGCGCGGTCGCGGCGCACCTCGTCTTTCAACGCCTGCAGCGTGGCGCCCTCGTCTTTCAGCTGCCGGTGCAGGGTGCGCGCCGAGGTGTTGAGCAGGGCCGCGAGGTCGTTGGCGTTGTGCGCGTCCAGCGGCTGGGTCATCAGCACTTGGCGCACGCGCTGCACCAGCAGGCGGTCGCGTCGGTAGGGGCGCACCTGGATTGGCAGGGCGCGCTGCAGCATCTGGTTCATCGCGGCTTCGTCGCGTTTGATGGGCAGGGCGAGGTAGCGCGCGTCGAAGCGGATGGCGGCCTCGGGTGCGTCAAACACCGTCGGGCCGTCGAACAGCACGCGGTAGGCCTCGGCGTGCGGTGGCGCGGCAAATGGAAAGCTCGCGCCCAGCAGCGGGATGCGCGAGTCCACGAACCAGCAGGCCAGGCCCAGGCTGTTGCGCAGCACCGAGACGAAACAGAACTCGCGCAGGCTGCCATCGCCACCGGGCGGGCGGTGTTCGGTGAGGCCGATGCTGGCCACGTCGCCGCTGGTGGTCACGGCGAGCGTGACGTCGGGGGTGAGCAGGCCGTGGTGGCGGCACCAGCGCTTGAGCGCGGCGCCCAGCGTGGGGGCCGAGAGCGAGGCGCGCGCGAGCATGCCGTAGCTGCCCCAGGGCAAGGGCCGGGCAAACCAGCCCAGGGCTTCGTCGTTCAGTTCGCGCATGGCCGCGCCCGACACGGCCTCCATTTGCGCGGCGGTGATGTGGCCCACCCGTTGCTGCAAAAGGGCTGGCGCGATCTGTGCCTGCGCCAGCGCGGGCGCCGGGTCCATGCCGCGGAGCCGGTACGCCCGCACGATGGCCCGCACAAAGGCCATGGGCGTTGCGGCGCGTGCCGTGCGCAGCTCACTGCGTGGGGCCAGGGGTGTCGGGTTGGGGCTTGGCATGGCGGTCAGTGTGCCTCAGTTTAGGCACGATTTGCAACCATTCTGGCAACCGGTGCACGGCCCGAGCTTCTATGCTTGCGCTTTCAGGCCCGGCCCGATCCGGGCGACCGCCTTCGGAGGAGACACACCCATGAGCGCAGCCCTTTCCACCGCCGCACCGCTGGCGCAAAGCCTGGCGCGTGGCGCGACCGACGTGCCGCTGATCGAACAGACCATCGGCGCGTTTTTTGACGCCATGGTGGCGCGCCAGCCCGAGCACGAGGCGCTGGTGAGCGTGCACCAGGGGCGGCGCTACAGCTACCGCGCGCTGCAGGCCGACGCGCACCGCCTGGCCAGCGCGTTGCTGGCGCAGGGCCTGCAGGCGGGGGATCGGGTGGGCATCTGGTCGCACAACAACGCCGAGTGGGTGCTGATGCAGCTGGCGACGGCGCAGGTGGGCCTGGTGCTGGTGAACATCAACCCGGCCTACCGCACGTCTGAAGTGGAATACGCGCTCAACAAGGTGGGTTGCAAGCTGCTCGTCACCATGGCGCGCTTCAAGACCAGCGACTACCTGGGCATGCTGCGCGAGCTGGCACCGGAGTGGGCACACGGCCAGCCGGGTGCGCTCGAAGCGCAGCAGCTGCCCCACCTCAAGACCGTGGTCTGGATCGACGAAGCCGGGCAGGGCGCTGAAGAGCCGGGGCTGATGCGTTTCTCCGACCTGCTGGCGCGCGGCGACGCGGCCGACCCGCGCGTGGCGCAGGTGGCGGCCACGCTCAAGGCGAGCGACCCGATCAACATCCAGTTCACCAGCGGCACCACGGGCTTTCCCAAGGGCGCCACGCTGACGCACCGCAACATCCTGAACAACGGCTTCTTCATCGGCGAGTGCATGAAGTTGACAAAGGCCGACCGCCTGTGCATCCCCGTGCCGCTGTACCACTGCTTCGGCATGGTGCTGGGCAACCTGGCCTGCTTCACGCACGGCGCCACCGTGGTCTACCCGAACGACGGCTTCGACCCGCTGACCGTGCTGCAGACGGTGCAGGACGAACGCTGCACCGGCCTGCACGGCGTGCCCACCATGTTCATCGCCGAGCTGGATCACCCGCGTTTCAAAGACTTCGACCTGTCCACCCTCCGAACCGGCATCATGGCCGGCTCGCCGTGCCCGACCGCCGTGATGCAGCGCGTGGTGAGCGACATGCACCTCTCTGAAATCACCATTGCCTACGGCATGACCGAGACCAGCCCGGTGAGCTGCCAGAGCAGCACCGACACACCGCTGGACCGGCGCGTCTCCACCGTGGGCCAGGTGCAGCCGCACCTGGAAGTGAAGATCGTCCACCCCGACAACGGCGAGGTGGTGGCGCCCGGCCAGTCGGGCGAGCTGTGCACGCGCGGCTACTCGGTCATGCACGGCTACTGGGACGACCCGGCCAAGACCGCCGAGGCCATCGACGCCGAGGGCTGGATGCACACCGGCGACCTCGCCACCATGGACGATCAGGGTTACGTCAATATCGTCGGCCGCATCAAGGACATGGTGATCCGCGGCGGCGAAAACATCTACCCGCGCGAGATCGAAGAATTCCTCTACCGCCACCCCGCCGTGCAGGACGTGCAGGTGGTCGGCGTGCCCGACGCCAAATACGGCGAAGAGCTGTGTGCCTGGGTGATCGTGAAGCCCGGCCAGGCGCTGGATGAAGACACGGTGCGCGCCTTTTGCAAGGGCCAGATCGCCCACTACAAGGTGCCGCGTTACATCCGCTTCGTGGACGCCTTCCCCATGACCGTCACCGGCAAGATCCAGAAGTTCAAGATACGCGATGCCATGAAGGACCAGCTGGGGCTGGCCGAACAGAAGACCGCTTGACCGAGAGAACCCCATGCCCGCACTCGACACGAAACTCAACGCCCGTTCCGCCGACTTCCAGGCCAACGCCGCCGCCATGCGCGCGGTGGTGGACGACCTCAAGGCGCAGGTGGAAAAAGCCACGCTCGGCGGCGGCGACGCGGCCCGCGCCAAACACACCGCACGCGGCAAGCTGCTGCCGCGCGACCGGGTGCAGATGCTGCTGGACCCGGGCACACCCTTCCTGGAGCTGAGCCCGCTGGCCGCGATGGGCATGTACCCGGACCGCGACGGCAGCGACAGCGCGCCCTGTGCCGGCGTGATCGCGGGCATCGGCCGTGTGAGCGGCGTGGACTGCATGATCGTCTGCAACGACGCCACCGTGAAGGGCGGCACCTACTACCCGCTCACGGTGAAGAAGCACCTGCGCGCGCAGGAAGTGGCGCAGCAGAACCAGCTGCCCTGCATCTACCTGGTGGATTCGGGCGGCGCCAACCTGCCGAACCAGGACGAGGTGTTCCCCGACCGCGACCATTTCGGCCGCATCTTCTTCAACCAGGCCAACATGAGCGCGCAGGGCATCGCGCAGATCGCGGTGGTCATGGGCTCGTGCACGGCGGGCGGCGCCTACGTGCCGGCCATGAGCGACGAAACCATCATCGTCAAGAACCAGGGCACGATTTTTCTGGGTGGCCCGCCGCTGGTGAAGGCCGCCACGGGCGAGGTGGTGAGCGCCGAGGACCTGGGCGGTGGCGACGTGCACACGCGCCTCTCGGGCGTGGCCGACCACCTGGCGCAGAACGACCTGCACGCGCTCGCGCTGGCGCGCCAGGCGGTGAAGAACCTCAACGCCCGCAAGGTGCCGCCTATCACCACCATCGACCCGGTGGCGCCGCTGTACCCGGCCGAAGAGCTGTACGGCGTGATCCCCACCGACACGCGCAAGCCGTTCGACGTGCGCGAGATCATCGCCCGCATCGTGGACGGCTCGGACTTCGACGAATTCAAGTCGCGCTTCGGCACGACGCTGGTCTGCGGCTTCGCGCGCATCGAAGGCATGCCGGTCGGCATCATCGCCAACAACGGCATCCTGTTCAGCGAGTCGGCGCTCAAGGGTGCGCACTTCATCGAACTCTGCTGCCAGCGCAAGACGCCGCTGGTCTTCCTGCAGAACATCACCGGCTTCATGGTCGGCCGCAAGTACGAGAACGAAGGCATCGCGCGCAACGGCGCCAAGATGGTGACCGCCGTGGCCACGGCTGCGGTGCCCAAGTTCACCGTCATCATCGGCGGCAGCTTTGGCGCCGGCAACTACGGCATGTGCGGCCGCGCCTACAGCCCGCGCTTCCTCTGGATGTGGCCGAACGCGCGCATCAGCGTGATGGGCGGCGAGCAGGCCGCGAGCGTGCTGGCCACCGTCAAGCGCGACGGCATCGAGGCGAAGGGCGGCAGCTGGAGCGCGGAAGAAGAAGCCGCGTTCAAGGCGCCGATCAAGGAGCAGTACGAGGTGCAGGGCCACCCCTACTACGCCACCGCGCGCCTGTGGGACGACGGTGTGATCGACCCGGCCGACACGCGCCGCGTGCTGGCCCTGGGCCTGAGCGCTTCGCTGAACGCGCCGATCCCCGAGACGAAGTTTGGACTTTTCCGCATGTGATGTGTATGATTTTTGTATTTCATACACATTGAAGGAGGTTTCCCGTGCGGACCAACATCGTGATTGACGACAAACTCATGGCGGATGTCATGGCCAGCGGTGATTTCAAGACCAAGAAAGAAGCGGTCGAAGAGGGCTTGCGTCTGCTCAAACGGAAAAAGGCTTACGCGGCTTTGCTGGCAGCACGCGGCACCCTGTTCTGGGACGATTCCGACGAAGCCTGGGCGAAAGCGCGTGAAGAAGAGGAACTGCTTGAGGCCACCGTGCAGGAGCCTGCTGCGAGCTACGTGGTCAAGCCCGCAGCCAAGGCCAGACAAGCCCGAGCCACCGAGACGCGCGCCAAGCCCGGCAAACGGAGCAAGGCAGCATGATCCTGGTGGACTCCAGCGTGCTCATCGATCACTTTCGAGGCACCAACAACCCACAGACCGAACAGCTCAGGCGATGGCTGTCGGGCAAGGACGGCCCGCCAGACATTGGCGTGGCCGATCTGGTGGTGTTTGAGGTGGTGCGCGGTTTCTCCACCGCCGCCGCGCAGGCCCGGGCGCGCGATCTGTTGCTGGCGCTGGAGGTGGTGGAGATCGGCGGATTGGACAACGCCCTGCAGGCCGCCACGCTGTACCAGCGACTGCGCAAATCAGGCCGCACCGTGCGCAGCCCCATCGACGTGCTGCTCGCCAGCTACTGCATCACCCACGGTCACATGCTGCTGCACCGCGACGCCGATTTTGAATCGCTCAAAACGCTGGGAGGACTTGAGACATGGCCGAACTGAATCCGTGGCACACCCACTTTGCCCGACTGGCCCGTTACAACGTCTGGGCCACCGCGCGCCTGCTCGACGCGGTGGCGCCGCTGTCCGACGCCGACTACCGCAAGGACGTGGGCCTGTTCTTCAAAAGCATCCACGGCACGCTCAACCACCTGCTGGTGGGTGAACACGCGCTGTGGTTCCAGCGTTTTGCCCACGGCGCCTCCCCCGTGGTCCAACTGGACGCCGAGGTGGAGCCCGACCGCGCACGCCTGACCCAGGCCCTGCGCGACGGCGCGGCTCGCTGGGCGCCGCTGATCGCCAGTTGGCCAGCGGAGCGCTTCGACGCCACCCTGGACTACACCACCACCAAGGGCGTGCCCGTCTCGCTACCGTTCGCCGCCACGCTGGCGCACGTGTTCAACCACGGCACGCACCACCGCGGCCAGATCACGGCCGCGCTTACCGCGCTCGGCCAGCCCTGCCCGGAGCTGGATTTCGCTTACTGCCTGCACGAAGAAGCCGCTCGGGAGAAAGCCGCATGAGCCCAGCTCTGACCCTGGCGGTCCAGGACCGCATTGCCCGCATCACGCTGACCCGCCCCGATGTGCGCAACGCCTTCAACGACGCCGTGATCCAGGAACTCAAGGCCGCGTTTGAAGACGTGGGCACGCGCGACGACGTGCGCGCCGTGGTGCTGGCGGCCGTGGGCCCGGCCTTCTGCGCCGGGGCCGATCTGAACTGGATGCGCCGCATGGCCGACTACACGCGCGAAGAGAACGTGGCCGATGCGGGCCAGCTCGCCGCGATGCTGCAGGCCATCTATGCATGCCCCAAGCCCACCATCGCGGCCGTGCAGGGCGACGTGTTCGCCGGTGGCATGGGCCTGGTGGCGGCGTGTGACATGGCGGTGAGCGTGGACAGCGCCACCTACTGCCTGAGCGAAGTGAAGCTGGGCCTGATCCCGGCCACCATCAGCCCCTACGTGATCCGCGCCATGGGCGCGCGCGCGTCGCACCGCTACTTCCTCACGGCCGAGCGCTTCAGCGCGCAGGAGGCACACCGCATCGGCTTCGTGCACGAGCTGGTGGGCGCGGACGCGCTGGACGCCAAGGTCAACGAACTGGCCCAGGCCCTGGTGAGCGCCAGCCCGGCCGCCGTGCGCGCCTGCAAGAAGCTGGTGCAGGACGTGGCCGAACGCGCCATCGACGCCGGCTTGATCGCCGCCACGGTGCAGGGCATTGCCGACATCCGCGCGAGCGAACAAGGTCGCGAAGGCGTGCAGTCCTTTCTGCAGAAACGCAAGCCGGCCTGGCTGGCGGGCTGAGCGGCCCCTTCCACACCCACAGCACCCGGCATGGCATCGATCTGGACTTCGTTCGTGGCGTGGCTCCGGTCCTGGGGCGCCCAGGTGGGCGACGGCGCGGCCGACGTGGGCGTGCAGATGGGGGGCCAGGTGATCGACGGCGTGAGCGCCGCCGCCAGCCAGCTCGACATGCCCGGCCTGCTGGCGCTGGCCGCTGCGCTCGGCTGGGTCAGTGGCTTCCGGCTCTACGCGGTGGTGTTTGTGGTCGGCGCGTCCGGGGCACTGGGCTGGATTCCGCTGCCTGAGGGCCTTCAGGTGCTGCAGCACCCGGCGCTGCTGGTCACCAGCGGTGCGCTGCTGTTCGTGGAGTTTTTCGCCGACAAGATCCCCGGCCTCGACTCGCTGTGGGACATGGTCAACAGCGTGATCCGCATCCCCGCCGGTGCTGCGCTGGCGGCGGGCGCGCTGGGCGCCGACGGCAGCACCATGGCCCTGGTGGGCGCGCTGCTCGGCGGCACGCTCGCGGCCAGCAGCCAGGCCGCCAAGACCACCACGCGCGCGGCCATCAACAGCTCGCCCGAGCCGTTCTCCAACATCGCCATGAGCCTGGTCGAAGACGGCCTGGTGGTCGGCGCGGTCTGGCTGGCCACCAACCACCCGCTGGTGTTTGGCGTGCTGCTCGTCATCACCGTGGTGCTGATGTGGATCGTCACCTGGATGCTGTTCAAGTTCCTGCGCGCGGTGTTCCGCCGGGCGCAATCCCTGTTTTCTTCTGCCAACGCCTGAGGCCCCGAATGTTCACCAAAATCCTGATTGCGAATAGAGGCGAGATCGCCTGCCGCGTCGCCGCCACCGCCCGCCGCATGGGCGTGCGCACCGTGGCCGTGTATTCCGACGCCGACGCCAGCGCCAAACACGTGGCCGCCTGCGACGAGGCGGTGCACATCGGCGGCAGCGCACCGAAAGACAGCTACCTGCAGTGGCAGCGCATCCTGGACGCGGCCAAGGCCACCGGCGCACAGGCCATCCACCCCGGCTATGGCTTCCTGAGCGAGAACGAAGCTTTCGCCAACGCCTGCGCCGAAGCCGGCCTGGTGTTCATCGGCCCGCCCGCGAGCGCGATCCAGGCCATGGGGCTGAAGGCCGAGTCCAAGCGCCTGATGGAGAGCGCCGGCGTGCCGCTGGTGCCGGGTTACCACGGCGCCGACCAGGACCCGCACATGCTGCAGCACGAGGCCGACCGGATCGGTTACCCGGTGCTGATCAAGGCCAGCGCGGGCGGCGGCGGCAAGGGCATGCGTGCGGTGGAGAAATCTGAAGACTTCGCCGCTGCGCTCGCTTCGTGCAAGCGTGAGGCCATCAACAGCTTCGGCAGCGACGCCGTGCTGGTGGAGAAATACGCCCAGCGCCCGCGCCACATCGAGATCCAGGTGTTCGGCGACACGCACGGCAACTGCGTCTACCTGTTCGAGCGCGACTGCTCGGTGCAGCGCCGCCACCAGAAGGTGCTGGAAGAAGCGCCCGCGCCGGGCATGACGCCCGAGCTGCGCCAGCAGATGGGTCTGGCCGCCGTGGCTGCGGCGCGCGCCGTGAACTACGTGGGCGCCGGCACGGTGGAGTTCATCGTGGAGCAGCCGCCCGAAGGCGGCATGCGCTTCTATTTCATGGAGATGAACACGCGCCTGCAGGTCGAGCACCCGGTGACCGAAGCGATCACGGGGCTTGATCTGGTCGAATGGCAATTGCGCGTGGCCAGCGGCGAGCCCTTGCCGCTGAAGCAGGAAGACCTGCACATCCAGGGCCACGCCATCGAAGCCCGCATCTGCGCCGAAACGCCGGACAACCAGTTCCTGCCCGCCACTGGCCGGCTCGACGTCTACCGCAAACCCGCCTGCACCAGCTTCACCCGGGGCTCGGTGCGCATCGACGACGGCGTGCGCGAGGGTGACGCCATCAGCCCCTTCTACGACTCCATGGTCGCCAAGCTGATCGTGCACGGCCGCACCCGCGCCGAAGCACTGGCCCGGCTCGACGCCGCGCTGGCCGAGACGCGCATCGTCGGCCTGTCCACCAACGTGCAGTTCCTGCGCCACGTGGTCGCCAGCCCCTCGTTCGCGCAGGCGAATCTGGACACGGCGCTGATCCCGCGCGAAGCGGGTGTGCTGTTCAACCAGGACAAGGTGGGTCTGAATCTGGCCGTGGCCGCCGCCGTGGCGCAGACCCTGCTGGCCGAGCGCGCGAGCGAAGGCAAAGACCCGTTCTCGCGCCGCGACGGCTGGCGCCCGCACGGCCTGACCGTTCGCCGCTTCGACTTTGAATACCAGGGCGAGGCGATGCAGGCCAACCTGACCTACCTGCACGATGGCGCGCTTCAGTTGGCTTTTGCTGAGGTCAGCGGCTTGCTGACGTTCGACGCCTTGCCAGCGCCCAACGGCACGCTGATGGACCTGCGCTTCCTGGGCCAGCGCCAGACGGTGCAGACCTGGCAGCGCGAAGAGGTCGTGCACGTCTTCTGCGCCCTGGGCGCCACGCAGATCATCGAACTCGATGCACTGGCCCACGCCGGCGAAGCCGCGCACGACGGCGGACGCCTGACCGCGCCCATGCCGGGCAAGGTGGTGTCGTTCGCCGTGAAGGCCGGCGACGTGGTCAAGAAGGGCCAGCCGCTGGCGGTGATGGAGGCCATGAAGATGGAGCACACCATCGCCGCGCCGGCCGACGGCACCGTGGCCGAGCTGCTGTACGCGCCGGGCGACCAGGTGGCCGAAGGCGCGGAGCTGCTGAAGATCGCCACGGCCTGACGGCTCCTCTGGCCGGGATGTCCCGTCCGCGGGGATCTCCAACCTCCGTTGGGGCTGAGCCTGTCGAAGCCCTCGGCGCCAACGGGCCTCTCCGTCCACGGGCTATTCGTCTTGCCATAAGCTCGCCGCATGAACATCACTTTCTGCTGCACCGACACCAAGGCCGAACCCTGGCTCGACGGCCTGCGCGCGGCGCTGCCGGGCGCCACCGTCGAGGTCTGGCAACCCGGCGCACCGCAGGCCGACCACGCCGTGGTCTGGGCGCCGCCGCAGCAATTCCTGGACGAACAGCAGGCGCTCAAGGGCCTGTTCAACATCGGCGCCGGCGTGGACGCGCTGCTCAAGCTGCGGTTGCCACCGGGCGTGAAGGTGGTTCGGCTGGACGACGCCGGCATGTCGGTGCAGATGGCCGAATACGTGTGCCACGCGGTGATCCGCCACTTCCGCGAGTTCGACGCCTACGAGGCCGACGTGAAAGCGGGCCAGTGGTCGTACCGCAAGCCGCGCCATCGCCAGGACTTCCCGGTCGGCGTGATGGGCCTGGGTGTGCTCGGTGAGCGCGTGGCCAAGGCGCTGCGGGTGTTCGAGTTCCCGGTGCACGGCTGGAGCCGCACGCCCAAGGCCGTCGAGGGTGTGCTCACGCACAGCGGCGAGGTTGGGTTCCAGACCTTCCTGTCGTCCTGCCGCGTGCTGGTGAACCTGCTGCCGCTCACGCACGAGACGCAGGACATCCTGAACCGCGACACGCTCGGACGCCTTCAACCCGATGCCTACCTGATCAACGTGGCGCGCGGCGCGCACCTGGTCGAGGCCGACCTGCTCGCCCTGCTGGAGAGCGGCCACATGGCCGGCGCCACGCTCGACGTGTTCCGCACCGAGCCCCTGCCGGCGGCGCATCCGTTCTGGACCCACCCGAAGATCACCGTCACGCCACACACCTCGGCGCGCACCCTGCGCGACGAGAGCATCGCGCAGATCGCCCGCAAGATCGCGGCGCTGGAGCGCGGTGAGCCGGTGGCCGGGGTGGTGGACACGGCGCGGGGATATTGAGTCCGCCCTGAGACCGAGACTGCACAATAGCAAGGCTTTGCATTCGTGTTCGTACAAGAAGTCTCAGGAGGACAACATGTTCAAAGAACCCTTGGGCGGGGTGTGCCCGCCCGCCGTGCGCCGCCCGCCCGTGCCCCAGGTGCTGCGGGACGCACTGAAGGACCATCCTTCGCTCATCGCGGAGTTGCAGCAGGCCCTGAACGCGATCGAACTCGCGCCGACCATGAACAAGCGACAGCGCTTTGATCTGTTCGAGCGGGCCACCCTGTCTCTGGAGGGCCGGCTGGAAACCTTCGTGGCCCGCGCCCAGACCGAGCTGCTGGCGGCCAACGCCGCCGGCGATGGCGTCGCTGCCGCCAGGGCGAGGGACAGAAAAGCCCTGCTGCTCCGGTGCCGGGGCGAGGGGCATCCGGAACTGATCGGATTTTTTGACCTCAGAACACTCCCACCCGACACGGCCGACCTGCGCGCCAGTGTGGCGCCGGGCTGACCGGCGCCGGCCACCCACCAACACACCACCCGGATTCAGACCACCATGCAGACCCCGATCCACTCCCCTTCCATCATGCCCTCGCGGGTCAAGCTCGTGGACGTGGGGCCGCGCGACGGTCTGCAGAACGAAAAGCAGCCGGTGCCGGCGGCGGTCAAGATCGAGCTGGTGCACCGCCTGCAGGCTGCGGGCCTCAAAGAGATCGAGGTTACCAGCTACGTGAGCCCGAAGTGGGTGCCGCAGATGGCCGACAACCACGAGGTCATGTCCGGCATCCAGCGCCTGCCCGGGGTGCGCTACTCGGTGCTCACGCCCAACCTCAAGGGCTTCGAGGCGGCGCTGCGCGACCAGCCCGACGAGATCGTGGTGTTCGGCGCGGCCAGTGAAGCCTTCAGCCAGAAGAACATCAACTGCTCCATCGCCGAGAGCATCGAACGCTTCGCCCCGGTGGTGGACGCGGCCCGCGCCGCCGGCATCTTCGTGCGCGGCGCCATCTCCTGTTCGGTGGGCTGCCCCTACCAGGGCTTCGTGCCGCCGGAGAGCGTGAAATACGTGGCCACGCTGATGAGCGGCATCGGCGTGCAGCACATCGGGGTGGCCGACACCATCGGCGTGGGCACGCCGCTGAAGGTGCAGCGCGCGCTGGACGCGGCCCTGTCGGTGTATTCGGTGGACGAGATCTCCGGCCATTTCCACGACACCTACGGCCAGGCGCTGGCCAACACCCTGGCGGCGCTGGAAATGGGGATCTGGCAGTTCGATGCCTCGGTGGCCGGCCTGGGCGGCTGCCCCTACGCCAAAGGCGCTACCGGCAACGTGGCCACGGAAGACGTGGTCTACCTGCTGCACGGCATGGGCATCGAAACCGGCATCGACCTCGACGCCCTGGTGGACGCCGGCCAGTACATCAGCGAACAGCTGGGCCGGCCGAGCGGCTCGCGCGTGGCGCGCGCCTTGCTGGCGAAGCGGGCGGGGTGAGCACCATGGATTTGAATGTCTGGCTGGCTTTTTTTGCCGCGTCCTGGGTGATCGCGGTGTCGCCCGGTTCGGGCGCGGTGCTGTCCATGAGCCACGGCCTGGCCTACGGCGTGCGCCGCGCGGGCGCGACCATCGTGGGGCTGGAGTTGGGCCTGGCGGTGATCCTGCTGATCGCGGGCGTCGGTGTGGGCGCGCTGCTGCTGGCCTCCAGCACCGCGTTCCTGGTCGTCAAGGTGTTGGGCGCGGCCTACCTGATCTGGCTGGGCTGGAAGCAGTGGCGCGCGCCCAGCGGTGCCGCGAAGCTGCCCGGCCCCGATGCGGCCGACGGCGCACCGGCGGGTGATGCGAACGGCCTGCCCTCGGTCCGCGAGCGGCTGCTGATCGGCTTCATGACCAACGTCACCAACCCCAAGGGCATCGTCTTCATGGTGGCCGTGCTGCCGCAGTTCATCGACCCGACCCGCGCCCTGTGGCTGCAATTGCTGATCCTGCTGCTGACCTCGGTGGGGGTGGACGTGCTGGTGATGCACGGCTACGCCTTCCTGGCCTCGCGCGCCAAGGCCTGGCTGGCCACGGCCCGGGCCCGCCGCGCGCAGAACCGGGTGTTTGGCGGCGTGCTCATGGCCATGGGGGCGAGCCTGCTGGTGGTCAAGCGCGCGGCCAACTGAGCCCGCCCGGGCCGCTACCATTGCCGACCATGAGTGAAGAATCCCCGAACACCCTCGATCTGCCCGCCGGCGTGCTGCGCGTCACCGAAGCGCTGGCCGCGCTGGGCCATGCCCATGCCCCGGTGATGCTCAACGACGCCGCGCGCACCGCCCAACAGGCCGCCGACGCGCTGGGCGTGGCGCTGGGCCAGATCGCCAAGAGCATCATCTTCCGCCGCAAGAGCGATGACGCCGCCGTGCTGGTCATCACCTCGGGCGACCTGCGCGTGGACGAAAAGAAGGTGCAGGCCATCGTCTGCGCCGAAGGCGGCAAGCTCGGCCGCGCCGACGCCGATTTCGTCAAGGCCCGCACCGGGTTTTCCATCGGTGGCGTGTCCCCGCTGGCACACGCCACCACGCCCGTCACCCTGATCGACGACCAGCTGTTCCGCTTCGACGTGATCTGGGCCGCGGCGGGCCATCCGCATGGCGTGTTCCGCCTCACGCCGGACGATCTCCAACGGCTCACCGGCGCGCCGGTGCACGACGTGACCGCGCCGCCGCCCACGCCCTGACCGCCATGCTGCTCAAGAAACTGTTTTCGCGCCGCGCGGCGCCCGCGCCCGCGCCCAAGCCGAGGCCGCTGATCAACCTCGACGACGCGCGCGCCCGCCACGTGGACCCCGAGGTGCCCTCGCCGTGCATCTCGGTCTGCCAGATGGACCCGGCCACCCAGCTGTGCAGCGGCTGCTACCGCACGCTGGAAGAAATCGCGGACTGGAGCACACTGGACGACCCGCAGCGCCTGGTGGTCTGGGAGCGCATCGAGGCGCGCCAGACCCCACGATGAAGCACCCCCGCCGCGCGGCGGGTGGCGCTCCGCCACCGTGACACACTGATCGTGGAGACCAAACCATGAGCACCGACACCCTGCACGACATCGGCTTCTGGTACGACCCGATCTCGCCCTATGCTTACCTCGCTTTCGAGCGCCTGCCCGAAGCGCTCATGGGCCTGAGCGTGCGGGTGCGCTACAGGCCGGTGCTGTTTGCCGCGCTGCTGCAGGCCCACGGCCAGCTCGGGCCGGCCGAAATTCCGGCCAAGCGCGACTGGACCTACCGCCAGGTGGGCTGGCTCGCGCAGCAGCACGGCGTGCCGCTGGACCTGCCGGCCGCGCACCCGTTCAACCCGCTGGCGCTGCTGCGCCTGGGCCTGTGCACCGCCACCGACGACGCCCCGGGCGAGACCAACCGCTACGTGACCGGTTTGCTGTTCCACCACGTCTGGCGCGGCGGGCAGAACGCCACCGACCCGGTGCGTCTGGCCGCGCTGCAGACCCTGCTGCAGGACCACATGGCCCAGCGCCAGAAGCCCTGGGCCGCGCCGGACAGCGTGCCCATGAAGCAGCGCCTGCGCGACAACACCGACGCAGCGCTCGCGCTCGGCCTGTTCGGCGTGCCCGCGCTGGTGGTGGACGGCCGCGTGTTCTGGGGCCACGACGCCCTGCCCATGCTGCGGGCCTACCTCGACGGCGACGCCTGGTTCCGCTCCGGCGCCTGGGAGGCGGCGGCCCGCCTGCCGGCGGGTGTGCAGCGAAACCCCACCTGAGCGGGTTGTCGGTTCGGTCTCTCAGGCAGGGAAGGCGTCTTCCAGCGTCAGCACCCGGCCGGTGTCGGCGGCTTCGTAGCCCTTGAGTGCCGCGACCCGCGCGCGGAACGCGGGCGACTGCAACACCGCCAGCACCGGTCGGAGTTCGTCGCGCTCCAGCGCGCCGGCCGTGAGCGCGAAAAAGTAGCGTTCCTTGAGCAAAGGGATGAAATGCAGGCCGAAGCGGTGCGCGGCGGTCTGCACGCCGATGCCCACGTCGGCCATGCCGCTGGCCACGAAGGCGGCGACGGCGGCGTGCGTGAGTTCGGTGTTGTCGTAGCCGGCGATCTGTCGCGGCGCGATGCCCTGGCGCTGCAGCAGCAGCTCGGTCAGCACCCGCGTGCCCGAGCCTTCGGGCCGGTTCACGAAACGCAGGCCCGGGCGGGTGAGGTCGTCCAGACCGCGCAGGCCCAGCGGGTTGCCGGGCGCCACGAACAGGCCCTGGGTGCGCACGGCCAGTTGCACCAGCCGGTGGGTCTCGGGCCGGAGCCAGTGCAGGTAGCGCTGCGCCGCCGCGGCCTGGAATGTGCCCAGTGGCACGTGGAAACCGGCCAGATCGCAGTCGCCCTGGGCCAGCGCCGCCACGGCTTCCAGGCTGTTGCGGTAGCGCAGCTCCACCGCCACCTGGCGCGCCGCCAGTTGCTCGCGCAGCGCCGCCACCGCAAAACCGTGGCTCGCGTGCAAGCGCGGGACCGCGCGCTCGCGGCGCTGCACGCGCCCGAGCTCGCCCTCCAGCTCCGAGGCCAGCGATTCCAGCAGCGGTTGCAGCCGCGCGCCGATGCGGGCGTCGGCCCAGATGAGCTGCTGGCCCAGCGCGGTGAGCAGCGAGCCGCGGCCCCGCCCGCGGGTGAGCAGCGCCTGGCCGAACAGCTGCTCGGCCTGCCGCACCAGGCCCCAGGCGTGCCGGTACGACAGCCCCAGGTCGCGCCCGGCCTGCGAGATGCTGCCCGAGTCCTGCACGGCGGCGAGCAGGCGCAGCAGGGTGTTGGCGTCGAGCGCCGCGGCGTCTTCGTGGCCGATGCGCCACTGGGGCTGGAGGGTGATGCGCAGCATGCGGGCAGGGGTTTCGTGGGGCGGGGAATGACCGACTTTATGAAATTTCAAACATATTAAATCCCACCTCCGGTGCTACGCTGAATCCATGACGAACAGCCCCCACGAATCGCGCGCCACGCTGGCCACGCCGGTGATCCCCATCCGCCCCGTCGGGGCGCCCGGCCGTGCCCGGCCGCGCTTCACGCCGAAGGGCCGGCAGGTCCAATCAGCGGCCAGCGCGCGCGTGGCCGCGCTGTGCGAGGGGCTGGCGCCGCGCGCCGATCTGCTGATCGAGCACCTGCACCGCCTGCAGGACGCCGAGGGCGCGCTGCGCCACGGCCACCTGGCGGCGCTGGCCGAGCGGCTGCGCCTGAGCCAGGTGGAGGTGTTCGAGGTCGCGAGCTTCTACCACCACTTCGAGATCGTGGCCGACGACGCGCCCGTGCCGGCCACCGTGGTGCGGGTCTGCACCAGCCTGTCGTGCTCGCTGGCGGGCAGTGCCTCGCTGCTGAGCGATCTGCAGACGCGGCTGGCCGGTGACGCCTCAGTGCGGGTGCAGGCGGCGCCGTGCATCGGCCAGTGCCACCAGGCGCCCGCCGCCTGCGTGGGCCAGCGCCAGTTGCCGCGCGCCAGCGTGGACGCGGTGCAGACCCTGCTGGCGCGGGGCGAGACCGGGCCGCGCGAGCTGCCGGCGCCCACCGCGTCGGCCCTGCCGCAGCTGCAGCGCCTGTTGTCGGGCGCGCTCACGCCCGAGCAGGTGCTGGCCGAGCTCAAGACCTCGAACCTGCGCGGTCTGGGCGGCGCGGGTTTCCCGGCCTGGCGCAAATGGGAAACCGTGCGCGCGCAGCCCGGGCCGCGCCACATGGTGGTGAACATCGACGAGGGCGAGGTCGGCACCTTCAAGGACGGCCACCTGCTCACCAGCCTGCACGGCGGCGCGCCCCAGGTGCTCGAAGGCATGCTGATCGCTGCGCAGGTGGTGGGCGCCGAGCGCATCTGGCTCTACCTGCGCGACGAATACCACGACGCGCGCGGCTTGCTGGCGCGCGAGCTCGACGCCCTGCGCACCCGGCTGCAGGGCCTGGCCGCGCAATACCCCGGCTACACGCCGCCGCAGATCGAGCTGCGGCGCGGCGCGGGGGCCTACATCTGCGGCGAAGAGTCGGCGCTGATCGAATCGCTGGAAGGCAAACGCGGCATGCCGCGCCTGCGCCCGCCCATCGTGGCCACGCACGGCGTGTTCGGCCGGCCCACGCTCGCGCACAACCTGGAGACGCTCTGGTGGCTGCCCGAGATCCTGGCCCGGGGCGGGGCCTGGCTGGCCGCGCAGGGCCGGCGCGGGCGCAGCGGGCTGCGCCGCTTCTCGGTGTCGGGCCGCGTGCGCCGGCCCGGCGTCTACCTCGCGCCCGCCGGCATCACGCTGCGCGAACTGATCGACGAACACGCCGGCGGCATGGCCGAGGGCCACACGCTCTACGCCTACCTGCCCGGCGGCGCGTCGGGCGGCATCCTGCCCGCGGCGCTGGCCGACGTCCCGCTGGACTTCGACACCCTGGCCGACCACGGCGCCTTCATCGGCTCCATGGCGGTGGTGGTGCTGAGCCAGTACGACAGCGCGCGCGACGCCGCGCTCAACCTCATGCAATTCTTCGAACACGAGTCCTGCGGCCAGTGCACGCCCTGCCGCGCCGGCACCACCCAGGCGGTGGCGCTGATGCGGGCGCCGGTGTGGGACGCGCCGCTGCTCGGCGAGCTGTCGCAGGTGATGCGCGACGCGTCCATCTGCGGCCTCGGGCAGGCGGCGCCCAACCCGATGGACTCGGTGCTGCGGTTTTTCGCGCACGAGGTGAATGGCGCCCAGCGCGACGGGGTGAACGCATGAACGCCCGCGATCTGCCACAGGGCATGGCGCCCGTCGCCTTCACGCTCAACGGCCGGCCGGTGGAGGCCGCGCCGGGCGAGAGCATTCTGAAAGTGGCGCAGCGCGTGGGCATCGCGATCCCGCACCTGTGCCACAAGGACGGCCTGCGCAGCCCCGGCAACTGCCGCGCCTGCGTGGTCGAGGTGGCGGGCGAACGCGTGCTCGCGCCCTCGTGCTGCCGCGCGCCGCAGCCCGGCATGGCGGTCAACACCGACAGCCCGCGCGCCGCCGCGGCGCAGAAAACGGTGCTGGAACTGCTGCTGGCCGACGCGCCCGACACCACGGCGCTCAAGCACGACAGCGAGCTGGCGCACTGGGCCGGCGTGGCCAGCGCGCGGCCGGAGCGCTTCCCGGCCCGGTCCCAGCCCTTTGTCGGGTACAACGGCCCCGCCGCCGGGCCGCCCCAAGGCGGGGCAGCCCCCTCGGGGGGCAGCGACCCGCTTCCAGCGGTGGAGCGTGGGGGCAGGGACACTTCTCACCCGGCCATGACGGTGAACCTCGACGCCTGCATCCAGTGCACGCGCTGCATCCGCGCCTGCCGCGAGACACAGGGCAATGACGTGCTGGGGTTGGCTTTCCGGGGCGGCCACGCGCAGATCGTGTTCGACCAGAACGACCCCATGGGTGCGAGCACCTGCGTGGCCTGCGGTGAATGTGTGCAGGCCTGCCCCACGGGCGCCATCGCCCCCGCCAACGGCGCCTACGCCAAAGCCTCGCAACAGCGGGTGGATTCGGTCTGCCCGTTCTGCGGCGTCGGCTGCCAGATGACCTACCACGTGAGCAACGGCAAGATCGAACACGTGGAGGGCAAGGCGGGTCCGGCCAACGAAGGGCGGCTCTGCGTGAAAGGGCGCTTCGGCTTTGACTACGCGCACAGCCCCGAGCGCCTCACGCGCCCGCTGATCCGCCGCGCCGACGTGCCCAAGGACCCGGCCAGCGTGATGCAGCGCGACTGGCGCGAACTGTTCCGCGAAGCCACCTGGGACGAGGCGCTGGACGCCGCCGCCACCGGCCTGCGCCGGGCCATGGCCAGCACTCCCGCGCGTGGCCGTCTGGGGCCGGTAGCGGGTTTCGGTTCGGCCAAGGGCACGAACGAAGAGGCCTACCTGTTCCAGAAGCTGATCCGCAGCGCGTTTGGCACGCACAACGTGGACCACTGCACCCGCCTGTGCCACGCCTCCAGCGTGGCCGCGCTGATGGAAGGCCTGGGCTCGGCGGTGGTCACCAACCCGCTGCGCGACGTGGTGCACGCCGACCTGGTGCTCATCATCGGCGCCAACCCGGCGCAGAACCACCCGGTGGGCGCGACCTGGATCAAGAACGCGATCAGGCAACGCGGCATGAAGCTGGTGCTGATCGACCCGCGCCGCACCGAGCTGGCGCGCCAGGCCTGGAAACACCTGGGCTTCAAGGCGGGCACCGACGTGGCCCTGCTCAACGCGCTGCTGCACACCATCATCTTCGAGGGTCTGGCCAACACCGCCTATGTTGAGCAGCACACGCTGGACTTCGCGCTGCTCAAGGCCCATGTGGCCGACTTCAGCCCCGAAGCCATGGCCCCGGTGTGCGGCATCGATGCGGCCACGCTGCGCGAGGTGGCGCGCGCCTACGCCACGGCCCAGAGCGCCATGATCCTCTGGGGCATGGGCATCAGCCAGCACACCCACGGCACCGACAACGCGCGCTGCCTGATCGCGCTCTCGCTCATCACCGGCCAGATCGGCCGCCCCGGCACCGGCCTGCACCCCCTGCGCGGGCAGAACAACGTGCAGGGCGCGAGCGACGCCGGCCTGATCCCCATGGTGCTGCCCGACTACCACCGCGTCTCCGAACCCGCCGCGCGCGAGAAAGCCGAGCGGCTCTGGGGCGTGCCCGCCGGCACGCTGGGCAGCGAGCCCGGCCTGACCGTGGTGGAGATCGTCAACGCGGCTTATGACGGCCAGATCCGCGCCATGCTGATCCAGGGCGAAAACCCCGCCATGAGCGACCCCGACGCCCACCACGCCCGCGAGGCCCTGGCGCGGCTGGACCACCTGGTGGTGCAGGACATCTTCCTGACCGAGACCGCCAGCCTGGCCGACGTGGTGCTGCCCGCCACCGCCTGGCCTGAGAAGACCGGCAGCGTGACCAACACCGACCGCTGCGTGCAGCTCGGCCGCAAGGCGGTGCCGGCCCCGGGCGAGGCGCGGGCCGACGCCTGGATCACCGAGCAGCTCGCGCGCCGCCTCGGCCTGGGCTGGGCCTACGACGTGGCGCCCGATGGCACGGCCGGCGCGGATGCGGGCCACGGCATCGGCGCCGTGTTCGAGGAAATGCGCGCGCTCATGCCCAGCATCGCCGGCCTGTCGTGGGCGCGGCTGCAGCGCGAAGGCGCCGTCACCTACCCGGTGGACAACGAGAGCGACCCCGGCCGCCCGGTGGTGTTCACCGACCGCTTTCCCACGCCCACCGGCCGCGCCACCCTGGTGCCCGCCGCGCTCACGCCACCGGCCGAGACGCCCGACGCCGACTACCCGCTGGTGCTCATCACCGGGCGCCAGCTCGAACACTGGCACACCGGCAGCATGACGCGGCGCAGCCAGGTGCTGGACGCGGTGGAGCCCGGCCCGGTGGTCAGCCTGCACCCCGAGACCGCGGCGCGGCTCGGCCTGGTGGCGGGCGAGGCGGCGCAGGTGCGTTCGCGGCGCGGCGGCGTGGCGCTGGCGGTGCGGTTCGACGCCGGCATGCCGCGCGACACCGCTTTCATCCCGTTCGCCTACGCCGAAGCCGCGGCCAACCTGCTGACCAACCCCGCGCTCGATCCGGTGGGCAAGATCGCCGAACTCAAGTACTGCGCGGTGGACGTACGGCCGATGAAGACAAACTGATACGGCATGAACGCGGCGTTCAGCTTGACGCGTCTCAAGCGCAGCACCGTGCCAGACCGCTAAGATGGGTTTCGCGGACGTTGCGGCAAACCCGTGGCGTTCTTTCTGCAACAACTTCCCCCATCAGGAGGCATGCCATGTTCAAGAAAATCCTCGTTCCCACCGACGGTTCCCAGCAGGCGGCCCACGCCTCGACCATCGCCGCGCGGCTCGCCAAGAGCCAGGGCGCCCAGGTGGTCGGTGTGTATGTGCTCGACCCGTTTCCCTACATTGGCATTGGCGACGCGTCCGCGGTCGGCCTGCAGGCCTACCTGACCGAGGCCAAGTCGGCCGCCGGCCAGGCGCTGGACGCGCTGGGCAAGGTCTGCGCCGACGAAGGCGTGCCTTTCGTGGGCGACACCATCGAGCGCAATGTGGTGTACGAGGGCATCCTGGAAACCGCTGAGGCGGAAGGCTGCGACCTCGTGGTGATGGGCTCGCACGGCCGCCAGGGCATCAAGGCGCTGATCCTGGGCAGCGTGGCGCAGAAGGTGCTCACGCACGCCAAGGTGCCGGTGCTGATCGCCAAGTCCTGAGAACGTCCTGGCGACCTGAGGGCGTCACCGTCTGAACTTGCCGGTGGCGTCCACGATGGACAGATCGGCGAAGTCCAGCCCAGTGTGGTTGGTGGGGCTGTAGCTGACCGACAGACCTCCCAGGTTGAAGTTGCGGATGCCTTCGAGCGCGTCGCGCAGCGACGCCGGCGTCGGGTTGGGGCCCGCGCGCCGCAGGCCTTCCACCAGCACCTTGGCCGCGGCAAAGCCTTCCATCATGGCGGGCGACACCCCGTCCAGCCCCTTGGCCTTGGCCAGATCCAGGGCTTCCTTGATCAGCGGAAACGCCACCGAGCGCTCGTTGGGAAACACCTGGGTCACGATCACGCCGCGCGCGTGTTCGCCCAGCAGCTTGATGAAACCTTCCGAGGCGTTGTTGGAGAGCGTGACGATCTGCGCGCGCGAACCCGCGGCGCGGATCGCTTTCACCGCGTTCGCCGTGTTGCCGGCCGAGCCGATGATCATGACCGCCTGGGCGTTGCTCTGGTGCACCTTGGGGGCCAGTTCGGCGAAGTCGGGTTTGTCGCGCGGAAACTTGTCCTGCAGCACCGGCTTGATGCCCGCTTTGGCGAAACCGGCGAGTGCGCCCTTGGCCGAATCGGCGCCGAAGGAGTCGTCGGTTTCCAGCACGGCGATGCGTGCGATGCCGATGCTGGCCAGGTGCTCGATGGCCTTGGCCGCCTCGCGCTGGTAGGTGGCGCGCACGTTGAACAACCAGGGGTGGACCGGATCGTGCAGCGCCATGGCGCCGGTGCTCGGGCCTACCAGCGGCACCTTGAGCTCGCTCAGCAGCGGCAGCAGGGCCTGCGCGTGTGGTGTGCCGCGGTTCAGGAACAGGGCCAGCACGTTTTGCCGGGTGACCAGCTCGCGCGCGGCCTCCACCGTGACTTTCGGGTCGAACTTGTCGTCCACCGAAATCAGCTCGATCTTCTGTCCGTTGACACCACCGCGCGCGTTCACCGCGTCCAGGTACAGCTTGGCGCCCTCGGTGTTCTCTTTCACGCCAGCGGCCACCGAGCCGGTGAAGCCCGAAGGCTGGCCGATGCGCAACTGGGCCCAGGCGGGTGCGCTCAGGGCGAGCAGGGCGGCGAGGCCCCAGAGGGTCAGCGCGCGGCGCGTGCCCGAGGTGGTCGTTTGCATGGGTTTGTCTCCGGTTGTATCTGTCGCATGGGGGAGTCTGGTGAGTTCGCCCGGGTGCCGCATTGTGGATATTACCTACGCGACCGTGACCCCCGTCACCCCTCCGTAGAATGTTTGCCTCCCCCACTGGAGCCCCCCGCATGTCCGACGCCTTCCTGCCCGCCGAACTCTTGTCGGCCGATACGCCCGTTTCTCCAGCCGTCGCCGGGGAGGCGGGTCGCACGGCCGAGGGCGGCACCGGGCTGATCCGCATCCGCGGCGCGCGCCAGCACAACCTGAAGAACATCGACCTCGACATCCGCACCGGCGAACTCACGGTGGTCACCGGGCCCAGCGGCTCGGGCAAGTCCAGCCTGGTGTTCGACACCCTGTTCGCCGAGGGCCAGCGCCGCTACGTCGAAACCTTCAGCGCCTACGCGCGCCAGTTCCTCGACCGCATGGACAAGCCGGCGGTGGACCGGGTGGAAGGTGTGCCACCCGCGATCGCGATCGACCAGACCAACCCGGTGCGGTCCTCGCGTTCGACCGTGGGCACGATGACCGAGCTGAACGACCACCTGAAGCTCCTGTTCGCACGCGGCGCCGAGCTGTTCGACCGCGAGACCGCGCTGCCGGTGCGGCACGACTCGCCGGAGTCGATCTACGCCGAGCTGCAGAAGCGCGCGGCGGGATTCACCGCCGGGCCGCCCCAAGGTGAATCAGCCCCCTTGGGGAGCGTGGGGGCACACGGTTTTGATCCCCGTCTGGTGGTGACCTTTCCCGTGGAGCTGCCCGCCAGCACCACGCCCGAAGAAATCGAACAATGGCTCTCGGCCAGCGGCTACACGCGCGTGCAGGCCGAGCGCGTGGTGCAGCGCGCCACGCCCGTGCCCGATGCCAAGGCCGCCAAGACCACGAAGGCCAAAGTGTCCAGGACCGCCCCGGCCAGCGCGTCGGTGAAGGTGCTCGACGTGGTGGCCGACCGCTTCCGCATCGGCACGGCCGAGCAGGCGCGCGTGATGGAGGCCATCGAAGCCGGTCTCAAGCGTGGCAGTGGCAAGCTGATGGTTTATGTGTTGCCCGAAGACGGTGCTGAACAGATCTGGCGGTTCTCGACGGGCCTGCACTGCCCCGAGAGCGACATCCGCTACACCGACCCCACGCCGTCCATGTTCTCGTTCAACTCGGCCGTGGGCGCCTGCGAGGCCTGCCGGGGCTTTGGCCGGGTGATCGGGGTGGACTACGGCCTGGTCATTCCCAACGAGAAGCTCACGCTGCGCAACGGCGCGATCAAGGTGTTCCAGACGCCGGCCTGGAAGGAGTGCCAGGACGACCTGATGCGCCACGCCGAGACCGCCGGCATCCCGCGCGACACGCCCTGGAGCAAGCTCACGCCCGAGCAGCGGCAGTGGGTGATCGGCGGCACGCCCACCTACAAGGAGGGCCAGTGGAGCAAGCAGTGGTACGGCGTGGCGCGCTTCTTCGAGTACCTGGAGAGCAAGGCCTACAAGATGCACATCCGGGTGCTGCTGTCCAAGTACCGCAGCTACACCGAATGCCCGAGCTGTGGCGGCGCCCGCCTGAAGACCGACAGCCTGCTCTGGCGCATCGGCACGAAACAGCAGGCCGACGCGGTGCTGCCGCCCGAGAAGCGCTATTTGCTGCAGGGCGTGAAGTGGTCGCGCGCGCAGCTCGAAGCCTTGCCCGGCCTGTGCCTGCACGATTTGATGCTGCTGCCGCTGGACAAGTTGAGGGTGTTCTTTGCATCGCTTTCTCCCTCCCCCGCTGGGGGAGGGCAGGGGTGGGGGCCTGTTGGCCTGCAGGCCCCCATCCCCGCCTTCCCCCAGGGGGGGAAGGAGTCGCACACCGGCCAGGCGCAGGCCCTCAAGCTCCTGCTCGACGAAATCAACACCCGCCTGCGCTACCTTTGCGAGGTCGGCATCGGCTACCTCACGCTGGACCGCCAGAGCCGCACCCTCAGCGGTGGCGAGGTGCAGCGCATCAACCTCACCACGGCGCTCGGTACCTCGCTGGTGAACACGCTGTTCGTGCTCGACGAGCCCAGCATCGGCCTGCACCCGCGCGACATGGCGCGCATCAACAAGGCCATGCTGCGCCTGCGCGACGCGGGCAACACCCTGGTGGTGGTGGAGCACGACCCGGCGGTGATGCTCGCGGCCGACCGGCTGATCGACATGGGCCCGGGCCCGGGCGAGCGCGGCGGGCAGATCGTGTTCGACGGCACGCCCGAAGCCATCCGCGATGCCGACACGCTCACCGGCGCCTACCTGGGCGCGCGCAAGCAGGTCGGCATGGGCTTCAAGCGCATGGTGACCGACAACACGCCGCGCCTCATCCTGGAAGGCGCGCGCGAACACAATCTGAAAAACGTCACCGTGGACTTCCCGCTGCAGCGCCTGGTGGTGGTCACCGGCGTCTCGGGTTCGGGCAAGTCCAGCCTGATCCAGGACGTGCTCGCGCCCGCGCTGCTGCGCCATTTCGGCAAGACCACCGACACCCCCGGCGCGCACGACCGCCTGCTCGGCGCGGACTTCCTGTCCGAGGTGGTGTTCGTCGACCAGTCGCCCATCGGCAAGACCGCGCGCTCCAACCCGGTGAGCTACGTCGGGGCCTGGGACGCCATCCGCGCCCTGTTCGCCGACGCGCCGCTGTCGCGCCAGCGCAGCTACACCGCGAGCAAGTTCAGTTTCAACGGCGGCGACGGCCGCTGCCCCACCTGCGGCGGCTCGGGTTTCGAGCACGTCGAAATGCAGTTCCTGAGCGACGTGTACCTGCGCTGCCCGGACTGCGACGGCAAGCGCTACCGGCCCGAGATTCTGGAGGTGCGCATCGAACGGGGCGGCCGCACGTTCAACGTGGCCGACGTGCTCGACCTCACCGTGAGCGAGGCCGCGGCGCTGTTCGCGGGCGACCGCGAAGTCATCCGCGCCCTGCAACCCATCGTGGACGTGGGCCTCGAATACGTGAAGCTCGGCCAGCCGGTGCCCACGCTCTCGGGTGGCGAGGCGCAGCGCCTGAAGCTCGCGGGCTTCCTGGCCGAAGCCGCCAAGACGGCGAGCGCCAGCCGCCAGCCGATTTCGCGCAAGGGCACGCTGTTCCTGTTCGACGAACCCACCACCGGCCTGCATTTCGACGACATCGCCAAGCTCATGCGCTCCCTGCGCAAGCTGCTGGAGGCCGGGCACTCGCTGGTGATCATCGAGCACAACCTGGACGTGATCCGCGCCGCCGACTGGCTGATCGACCTCGGCCCCGAAGGCGGGGAGGGCGGTGGCCTGGTGGTGGCCGAAGGCACGCCCGAGGATGTGCGCAAGCACCCCACGAGCCACACCGCGCTGTCGCTGCGCGAGTACGCGTTGTCCATGGGCGAGGTGCACGAAGCGCACGAGGGCCGGGTGGCGGATTACCTGGCGCCCGCCCGCGGACCGGGTGCGGCGAAGACCGCGCACGTGGCCGCGCCGCAGCCCAACACCATCCGCATCGTCAACGCCAAGGAGCACAACCTCAAGAACCTCAGCGTGGACATTCCGCGCGGGCGGTTCAACGTGATCTCGGGCGTGAGCGGCTCGGGCAAGTCCACGCTGGCCTTCGACATCCTGTTCAACGAGGGCCAGCGGCGCTACCTCGAATCGCTCAACGCCTACGCGCGCAGCATCGTGCAGCCCGCGGGCCGGCCCGAGGTGGACGCGGTCTACGGCATCCCGCCCACGGTGGCCATCGAGCAGCGGCTCTCGCGTGGTGGACGCAAATCGACGGTGGGCACGACCACCGAGGTCTGGCACTTCCTGCGCCTGCTCTACGTGAAGCTGGGCACGCAGCACTGCGTGCACGACGGCGCGGCCGTGATGCCGCAAAGCCCCGAGAGCATCGCCGCCGCCATCCTCACGCGCTACGCGGGCCGGCACATCGGCCTGCTCGCGCCGCTGGTGGTCAACCGCAAGGGCGTCTACACCGAGCTGGCCGACTGGGCGCGCCCGCGCGGCCACACGCACCTGCGGGTGGACGGCGAGTTTCTGCCCACCACCGGCTTCCCGCGCATTGACCGCTTCAAGGAACACACCATCGAACTGCCGGTGGCCGATGGCGTGGTCAGCCCCGACGAAGAGACATGGTGGCGCCGCCAGCTCGCGAAGGCGCTGGAGATCGGCAAAGGCCAGGTGCATGTGCTGCACCCGCTCGACGGCTTGAGCCAGGCGCTGGCCGAGGGCACGTCCACCGTGGGCCTGGGCCGGCTGGAGGTGTTTTCCACCACCCGCGCCTGCCCGGTCTGCGCCACCAGCTACCCCGAACTGGACCCGCGCCTGTTTTCGTACAACAGCAAACACGGCTGGTGCCCGGACTGCGTGGGCACGGGTCTGGCGCTGTCGCGCGAACAGCGCAAGGCGCTCGACGACTCGGTGCGCGACGACGGGGAGCGCGGACGCGAGCAGAGCTTTGCCGAACCCGACGTGGAAGACCTGGCGGACCGGCCTTGCCCGAGCTGCGAAGGCACCCGCCTGAACGCCCAGGCCCGCGCGGTGAAGTTTGGCGGCGTGGGCATCACCGACGTGGCGCGGTTGTCGGTGAACGAGGTCCGGAAATGGGTCCGGACCCTGATGGGGATGACACCCAACACCTCCGTTCGGGCTGAGCCCTTCGACAAGCTCAGGACAGGCTCGGTCGACGCCCTTCGACAGACTCAGGGCGAACGGATTTTCACGCTCTCGGCACGCGAAGCCGACATCGCACGCGACCTGCTGCCCGAAATCGAAAGCCGCCTGGCCTTCCTGGAAGAAGTGGGCCTGAACTACCTCACGCTCGACCGCGGCGCGCCCACGCTGTCCGGCGGCGAAGCGCAGCGCATCCGGCTGGCCGCACAGCTCGGCAGCAACCTGCAGGGCGTGTGCTACGTGCTGGACGAGCCCACCATCGGCCTGCACGCGCGCGACAACGCCGTCCTGCTCAACGCCCTGCACAAGCTCGGCGACCAGGGCAACACCCTGGTGGTGGTGGAGCACGACGAAGACACCATCCGCCGCGCCGACCACATCATCGACATCGGCCCCAGCGCCGGCAAACGCGGTGGCCGCGTGGTGGCGCAGGGCACGGTGGCCGACCTCTCGGCGAACGAAGAATCCGTCACCGGGCGCTACCTGCTGCACGCGATGAAACACCCGCTGCAGCCGCGGCGCGGCGTGTTGCCCCTCACCCCAGCCCTCTCCCCAGAGGGGCGAGGGAGCAGCAAACCCCCTCTCCCGCTGGCGGGAGAGGGTGGGGGTGAGGGTCTCCCCTGGCTCGAAGTCCGTGGCGCCCGCCTGCACAACCTGCAGAACCTCAACGTCGCCGTCCCCCTGCAGCGCCTGGTCGTCGTCACCGGCGTCAGCGGTTCGGGCAAGTCCACCTTCGCGCGCGACGTGCTGCTCACCAACGCGGCGGCGGCCGTGTCCCAGCGCAGCACCTTCGCCGGCCGCACGGCCTGGGACGCGGGCGAGCGCCCCACTTGGACCGGTTGCGACAAGCTGCTGGGTTCCGAGGTGGTGGACCGTGTGCTCGAAGTGGACCAGACCCCCATCGGCAAAACGCCGCGCAGCTGCCCGGCCACCTACATCGGCTTCTGGGACACGGTGCGCAAACTCTTCGCCGACACGCTCGAAGCCAAGGCGCGTGGCTACGGGCCGGGCCGCTTCAGCTTCAACACCGGTGAAGGCCGCTGCCCGGGCTGCGAGGGCCAGGGCATGCGCACCATCGAGATGAGCTTCCTGCCCGACGTGAAAGTGCCCTGCGAGGTCTGCCACGGCGCGCGCTTCAACCCCGAAACCCTGGCCGTCAGCTGGAAGGGCAAGAGCATCGGCGACGTGCTGCAGATGGAGGTGGACGAGGCGGTCGAATTCTTCGCCAGCATGCCCAACATCGCCCACCCGCTGCAACTGCTGAAAGACGTGGGCCTGGGCTACCTCACGCTGGGCCAGCCCAGTCCGACGTTGAGTGGCGGCGAGGCGCAGCGCATCAAGCTCGTGACCGAACTCAGCAAGGTGCGCGACGACGTCACACGCCGCGGCCAGAAGGCACCGCATACGCTCTATGTGCTCGACGAACCGACGGTGGGCCTGCACATGGCCGACGTGGAAAAGCTCATCCGCGTGCTGCACCGCCTGGTGGACGGCGGCCACAGCGTGATCGTGATCGAGCACGACCTGGACGTGATGGCCGAGGCCGACTGGATCATCGACCTGGGGCCCGAAGGTGGCGGTGGTGGTGGCCGCGTGGTGGCCGAGGCCCCCCCCGACGAGGTGGTGCGGCTGGACACGCACACCGGGCGTGTGCTCGGGCCGGTGCTGGCGCGGGTGTAGTCCCCTCGCGCCGCTGAGCGCCTTTCTCCAGGAGCGACGACTGTGGCCCGGCAGGCCGGTGGCAGCGGCGACAATGCCGCTCACCATGCTGATCTGGCCGCTCCCCGCACTGCTGACCTGGGCGCTCGCCTGGGGTGTTTTCCTGGGGCTGCGCGTGGCCGGGCTGGGCGCGGTGGCGGCCTTTGTGCTGGCGTTGCTGGTCTCGGGCCTGCCGGCCTGGACCGGGCGCACGCCCTGGCGCCGGGTGTTCATGCTGGCCGGGTTCCCGCTCTCGCTGCTGGCCAGCGGTGCGGCGGCCGGTCTGCCGGCCTGGGCCTGGCTGCTGCCGCTGGCGCTGCTGCTCGCGCTCTACCCGCTCAACACCTGGCGCGATGCGCCGCTGTTTCCCACCCCGGCCACGGCGCTGCGGGGCCTGGCGGACAAGGCGCCCTTGCCGGACGGCGCGCGGGTGGTGGACGCCGGGTGCGGGCTCGGCGCGGGCCTGAAGGCGCTGCACGGTGAATACCCCCAGGCCCGCATCCACGGCCTGGAATGGAGCTGGCCGCTCACCGCTTTGTGCGCCTTGCGCTGCCGTTTTGCCCAGGTGCGCCGGGCCGACATCTGGGCCGCCGACTGGTCGGGCTACGACCTGGTCTATCTGTTTCAGCGGCCCGAGAGCATGCCGCGCGCGATGGACAAGGCGGCGGGCGAATTGCGGCCCGGGAGCTGGCTGGTGAGCCTGGAGTTCGAGGCCGGCGGCTGGGCGCCGCAGGGCCGGCTGCAGAACGTGGATGGCAAACCGGTGTGGCTCTACCAGGCGCCGTTTCGCCGCCGCTGAGGCCGCCCGCCCCAATACAACCGAGCCGGCCGGTTCAGGCCCAGGCCATCCAGGCCAGCGCCAATGCCAGCGCCACAAAACCCCAGAGCAGCAGGCGCGTGCGCACGCGCAGCGCCTCCACGGCGGTGACCAGGCGCGCGTTCTGTTCGGCCAGTTCGGCCACGGTCTGGGTCAGTTGCTCCTGCGCCTGGGCCTGTTGGTGGATCTGCTGCTGCGCCGCGATCAGGCGGTTTGTCAGCTCTCCCAGGCTCGGTGTTTCGCCCGCCGGCATCTCGATGACGTCGGCGGTGGGCATCGCCGGGGTCTGCGCGCGCTGGCGCTCCAGCAGCTTGCGCGCGGCGCTGAGCACCTTGGGCGCGTGTTCGATCACATCGCCCCAGGGAATGACTTTGAGCGCAACCAGCCAGGGAATGGCCATGGGGAGTCCTTTCGGTGCGGGTACGGGTGGGGCGTTGGAGCTTACCCGGCGCGCCGGGTTCGCCAGAAGTTGCGCCGCGTCAAGCTTTGGGGTGATTGGCCGGCGTAACATGATCGATTGCGCATATCTTCATAAACGGAGACGTCATGGACTGGACAAGCTGGATCGAGCGGGTGGGGGAACCGGGCGTGCTGGCCCTGTGCGGCCTGTTGGCCGGGCTGGGCTTCGGCTTTTTTGCCCAGCGCTCGCGTTTCTGCCTGCGCGCGGCGGTGATCGAGTTCTGGCACGGCCGCTTCGGCGACAAGCTCACCGTGTGGCTGCTGGCGTTCGCAACCGCCGTGGTGGCCGCGCAGCTGCTGGTGCTGTCCGGGCTGCTGGACGTGAGCACGGCGCGCCAGCTCTCGGCGCGCGGCAGCCTCTCAGGCGCGCTGCTGGGCGGTTTGATCTTCGGCGTGGGCATGGTCATGACGCGCGGCTGCGCGAGCCGGCTGCTGGTGTTGTCGGCCAACGGCAACCTGCGCGCGCTGCTCTCGGGGCTGATCTTCGCGGTCACGGCACAGGCCTCGCTCAACGGCGTGCTCGCGCCCTGGCGCGAAACCGTGTCGACCTGGTGGGTGGTGGACGGTGGCCCCTCGCGCAGCCTGCTCGCGCTGGTCGGGGCCGGGCCCTGGGACGGCCTGGCGTTCGGCATGGTCTGGCTGGTGACCGCGCTGTTTTTCGCCTACCGCAGTGGCTGGGGCTTCTGGAAGTGGGCCGGCGGCATCGGCACCGGGCTGATGGTGGCGCTGGCCTGGGCCGGCACCTACCAGGTGATGGCGCATTCCTTCGAACCGGTGCAGATCCAGGGCCTGACCTTCAGCGGCCCCTCGGCCGAGTGGCTGATGCGGGTGCTCAGCGCGCCCGGCGAACCCTGGACTTTTGGCCTGGGCCTGATGCCGGGGGTGTTTCTCGGCTCGCTGGTGGGCGCCCTGGTGGGGGGCGACTGGAAGCTCGAAGGCTTCGGCGGCGGCTACACCATGCCGCGCTACATCGTCGGCGCCATCCTGATGGGCTTTGGCTCCATGCTGGCGGGGGGCTGCGCCGTGGGCGCGGGCATGACGGGCGGCGCGATCTTCGCGCTCACGGCCTGGGTCACGCTGGCGGGCATGTGGATCGGTGGCGGTGTGGCCGACCGCGTGTTCGACGGCGCGAACAAACCCGCGCCCGCACCGGCGCCTTCGGACGATCCGGCACCGCGGGCGGCGAGCGCTCCGACCGCTGCGCCTTGAACGGTCCCCCCCTGCGCCGCCTTCGGCGTCACCCCCCCCCCGGGGGGCGCCAGCTGCGGCCTGGCGGAGCCAGTTCCGCGCTGGCCTGGGTTGGCGTTGCTTCGGGCGGTGCTCTGAGGCTTTGAGGGGGCTTTCGTTGCACGGCGGCCATCAGCTGCGGCCTGGCGGAGCCAGTTCCGCGCTGGCCTGGTCTGGTGTTGCTTCAGGCGCTTCTCAGAGGCCTTGAAGAGCGGCTTTCCCTGCGCAACAGCCACCAGCCCGGCCCGGCCACGGCCAGTAGCAGCGCGGGGAAGCCGAGCACCGGCGCCCAATCCAGCATGGCCGCGCCCAGGGCCGGGGCGAGCACGCCGCCCAGGGTGTACGACAGCACCAGCACGGCGGTGCTGTTGACCAGGGTGATGCCCTCTTCGCGCGAGCCGATGTCGATCATCGCCAGCGTGTAAAGGCTGCCACCCGCGCCGCCCCAGAAGAAGGCCACCGCCGCCGCCAGCCAGGGCGTGCCGGCCACGAAGGGAATGAGCGCCGTGGCCGCCAGCGTGACCAGCGCGCAGGCGCGCATGATCGCCAGCCGCGCGCGGTGGGCGCCGCCCCAGCGCGGGAGGCCGCCCAGCCGATCGGCCAGCAGGCCGGCGGGCAGCATCATGAGTGCGCTGCCCAGGCCGCTGGCCGAGACCAGCAAGGCCGCCGCCGCGACGCCCAGACCCAGGCTCAGGCCGTACAGCGGCAGGATGGAGGTGAGCCCGCTTTCGAAGAAACCACCGACGAAGCCCACCGCCATGATCAGCGGGTGCGCGCGCAGCGCATGCCACACGCCGTGCAGGCCCACGCGCGCGCTGTGGGCGTCGACCGCGCGCGGCAGCGGAGGGATCGCCAGGCTCCACAGCAGGCCGATGAACAGGCTGGCCAGCACCAGCCACAGCGCCGCCGGGTTCTGCGGCCCCAGCACGGCGAGCAGGGCAGGGCCGATCACGAAGGTGGTGCCCACCATGGTCTCGAACAGGCCCACCATGCGGCCGCGCTTCAGGGGCGGCGCGAACTCGGCCACCACCGCCTCGGCCAGCACCCAGCGCAGGCCCGAGGCCGCGCCGGCGATGAAGTCCAGCACGAACCACGCGGGCAGCCAGTCGGTGAGCAGAAAGCCGGTGGTGGAGATCACCGGGATCAGCGCCGACAGCCACAGCGTGGGCCGGCGCCCGAGCCGCTGGGTGATGGCCGAGGCGAACGGCGTGATGAGAAACACGCCCACCCAGCCGCTGGCCGCGAACAGCCCGGCCAGCGTGGTGGACACGCCGTCGCCCTTGAGCCGCAACAGCAGCAGCGGCAGCAGCATGAAATAGCCCACCAGCTCGAAGAAGGTGGCGCCGAAGATGGCCACCAGGCCGAGCCGGGCACGGGCCGGGGCGGCGGCGGGCAGGGGCGAGCCGCCGTGGCCGGGCGGCAGCGGGTGTTCGATCATGCGATCGCCTTCGCGGTGAGCACAGCGTGTGCCAGCTCGGCGAAGCCCGCGCCGCGTTCGCCTGGCGTCACGTAGCGCGGGCGGTGCGTCAGCTGGTCCCAGAAGCGCGCCACGTTGGCCACGCCCACGCTGTGCGCAAAGTGGCCGAACATGCGCGCGTCGTTGGTGGAGTCGCCCACGTAGACCCAGCGGTCGAGCTCGGCGTCGAGCTCGACCGCCAGGTGGCTGCGCACGATCCATCGCGCGCCGGCGAGCTTGTCGTGTCCGCCGATCCAGCCGTTGATGTGGATGGAGCTGACCGTGGCGTTCAGGCCACCGGCCCGCATGAGGCGCACCACCGCGTGGATCGACGCGTCGTCCAGGTGGGCGAACTCGCTGTGGTCGATGGCGATGTCGGTCTCGCGCCCCGGGCTGTCCTGCGACAAGCGGGTGTGTGGCAGTGTGGTCAGGATGTTTTGCGCCACCGCCTGCAGTTGCGCGAAGTTCGCGCGGCGGGTGGCCTCGTCCTGCAGCCAGGCCTTGCACAGCGCGCCATCGGCGCCGCGCCACAGCGCCACGGCACCGTTCTCCGCCACGATGGCGTTCACCGGCCAGGCCAGGGCAAAGGCCTCGCTCCAGCCCGCCGGGCGCCCGGTGATGGCGAACACCGGCAGGCCGGCGGCGCGCAGCGCGTGCAGGGCGGCCAGGGCGTCGGGCGTGATCACGCCCTCGGTGGTGAGCGTGTCGTCGATGTCGGTGAGCACGCCGTGGATGCGCGCGCGCTCGGCCAGCGGCCAGTCGGATAGCGGGGGATGGGTCATAAAGGCCCGCCAGTTTCGCAGATAGCCAAAACGGGCGCCTGCGTTAGAATCGTTGCCATCCGAGGAGCGTTGCAGCGCACCCCTGACCACCGGTCAGCGCGGGGCGTGAGGCTCGGAAATCCATGCAACGACGCTCATCCACTTCCGTGCGATGGGCTTTTTTATTCCCGTTTCGCGCGTGGGGTGGTTCATTCAACCTTCTCAGGAGCGAACCATGAACGCACGCATTCCCGCCGCCGCTGCATCGGCCAATCTGACCGACTGCGCCATCACCGACATCGGCCTGGCCGACTGGGGCCGCAAGGAAATCCGCATCGCCGAGACCGAAATGCCCGGTCTGATGGCCATCCGCGAAGAATTCGCGCCCAAGCAATCGCTCAAGGGCGCGCGCATCACCGGCTCGCTGCACATGACCATCCAGACGGCCGTGCTGATCGAGACCCTGCAGGCCCTGGGCGCCGAAGTGCGCTGGGCCTCGTGCAACATCTTCTCCACGCAGGACCACGCCGCTGCCGCCATCGCCGCCGCCGGCACGCCGGTGTTCGCCGTCAAGGGCGAGACCCTGGTCGACTACTGGGACTACACCCACCGCATCTTCGACTTTGGCCCCAAGGGCAGTGAAGGCGAAGGCCCGAACATGATCCTGGACGACGGCGGTGACGCCACGCTGCTGATGCATCTGGGCAAGCGCGCCGAAAAAGACCTGTCCGTGCTGGCCCACCCGGGCAGCGAAGAAGAGCGCATCCTGTTCGCCGCCATCAAGGCCAAGCTGGCCGAGGACAGCACCTGGTACAGCCGCAAGAGCGCCCAGATCATCGGCGTGACCGAAGAGACCACCACGGGCGTGCACCGCCTGAAGGAGATGTCGGCCAAGGGCACGCTGCTGTTCCGCGCCATCAACGTGAACGACTCGGTGACCAAGAGCAAGTTCGACAACCTCTACGGCTGCCGCGAGAGCCTGGTGGACGGCATCAAGCGCGCCACCGACGTGATGATCGCCGGCAAGGTGGCTTGCGTGGCCGGCTACGGCGACGTGGGCAAGGGCTCGGCCCAGGCCCTGCGCGCCCTCTCCGCCCAGGTCTGGGTGACCGAGATCGACCCCATCAACGCCCTGCAGGCCGCGATGGAAGGCTACAAGGTCGTGACCATGGAGTACGCCGCCGACAAGGCCGACATCTTCGTGACCACCACCGGCAACCGCGACGTGATCACCTTCGAGCACATGGCCGCCATGAAGGACCAGGCCATCGTCTGCAACATCGGCCACTTCGACAACGAGATCCAGGTCGCCAAGCTGGAAGAAAAGTGCCAGTGGGAAGAGATCAAGCCCCAGGTGGACCACGTGATCTTCCCGGACGGCAAGAAGATCATCCTGCTGGCCAAGGGCCGGCTGGTGAACCTGGGCTGCGGCACCGGCCACCCCAGCTTCGTGATGTCGTCGAGCTTCGCCAACCAGACCATCGCCCAGATCGAGCTGTTCACCCACCCCGAAGGCTACGACGTGGGCAAGGTCTACGTGCTGCCCAAGCACCTGGACGAGAAGGTCGCGCGCCTGCACCTGAAGAAGGTGGGCGCGATGCTGAGCGAGCTGAGCGACGAGCAGGCGGCGTACATCGGCGTGCCCAAGCAAGGCCCGTACAAGCCCGACACGTATAGGTATTGATCCCCCCGCGCCGCCTTCGGCGTCACTCCCCAGGGGGCGGCGCTGGCGGCCCGGCGAAGCCGGTTCCGCGGCGCCCTGGGGCGGCGCGTGGCCTTTCGGCCGCTGGCCGCGTGTCGTTGACGTGGCGGTTCCTCTGGAAATCTACAGCTCATGCGTGCTGATCAACTTCTCGTCGAACGCGGCCTCGCCGCTTCGCGCTCGCAGGCCCAGCGGCTGATCGCCGCTGGCGTGCGCTGGCGCCTGGCCGGTGGCGACTGGAAGGCCGTCACCAAAAACGGCGACGAACTGCGTGAGACGGTGGAGCTGGAGCTGCTGGACACGGCGGAGTCGCGTTTCGTGTCGCGTGGCGGCCTGAAGCTGGAAGGCGCGCTCCTGCACGGCGGCATCGATGTGACCGGTCTGCGTTGTCTGGACGTGGGCCAGAGCAGCGGTGGCTTCACCGACTGCCTGCTGCAGCGCGGCGCCGCGCAGGTGGTGGGCGTCGATGTCGGGCAGGGTCAGCTGCACCCCAAGTTGCACGGCGATGCGCGCGTGGTCTGCATCGAAAAATGCAACGCCCGCGAACTCACGGCGGAGCACCTGGCGCAAGCCGGTGGCGAGGCCGCCGCGGCACCGTTCGACCTGATCGTGGGCGACCTGTCGTTCATCTCGCAGACCCTGGTGTGGCCGGCCATCGTGCCGCTGTTGAAAGGCGGTGGCGACTTGCTGATGTTGGTCAAGCCGCAGTTCGAGCTGCAGCCCGAACACATCGGCAAGGGCGGCCTGGTGAAGAGCGCCACGAGCTACGCACGGGTGCGCGAGCGAATCGAACAGGCCTGCCTGGACAACGGGCTGGCGATGCAGGACTATTTTGAAAGCGCCATCACCGGCGGTGACGGCAACCGCGAATTTTTTGTCTGGGCGCGGCGCACGGTCTGAGGCCGGCGCCCCGTGCCACCCCACTGAGGCAACACCATGGCTCTGCCACTGAGTTTCGAGTTTTTTCCGCCCAAGACACCCGACGGCGCCGAGAAGCTGCGCGCCGTGCGCCAGCGGCTCTACGCGCTCAAGCCCGAGTTCTGCTCGGTCACCTTTGGCGCCGGCGGCTCCACGCAGGACGGCACGCTGCAGGCCGTGACCGAGATCATGGCCGAGGGCTGCTCGGCGGCGCCGCACCTGAGCTGCATCGGCCAGTCGCGCGAGTCCATCCGCGAGCGGCTCGCGGCCTATGCGGGTGCCGGCATTCACCGCCTGGTGGCCCTGCGCGGCGATCTGCCCAGCGGCTACGGCCTGGGCGGCGAGTTCCGCTACGCCAGCGATCTGGTGGCCTTCGTGCGCGCCGAAACCGGCGACCAGTTCCACATCGAGGTGGCGGCCTACCCGGAAACCCACCCGCAGGCCAAGTCGCCGCAGGCCGACCTGGACGCGTTCGTGGCCAAGGTCCGGGCCGGCGCGAACTCGGGCATCACCCAGTACTTCTTCAACAGCGACGCCTACTTCCGCTACATGGACGACCTGCGCCAGCAGGGCGTGGACGTGCCGGTGGTGCCGGGCATCATGCCCATCACCAGCTCCACCCAGCTGATGCGCTTCTCCGACGCCTGCGGCGCCGAGATTCCGCGCTGGATCCGCATGCGCCTGCAGGCCTATGGCGACGACACCGCGTCCATCAAGGCCTTCGGGCTGGACGTGGTGAGCGACCTGTGCGATCGCCTGCACCGCGCCGGCGTGCCCGGGCTGCACTTCTACACCATGAACCAGAGCGCCGCGACGGTGGAGATCGTGCAGCGCCTGCGGTTGTCATGAACTCGCGGGCCGCGCTGCTGCTGACCCTGGCCACGGCGCTGTGGCTGGGTGGTTGCTCCACCACGCGCGAGCCGTCGCTGCCCGACCTGGGGTTGCCCGGTGGGCCATGGGACGGGCCGGGCGGCGGTGAGATCGAGCGCGGCATGGCCTCCTGGTATGGCCAGCAGTTCCAGGGCCGGCGCACCGCCAGCGGCGAGCCGTTCGACATGCATGCGCTGACGGCCGCCCACAAGACCCTGCCGTTCGGCACACGGGTGCGGGTGCGCCACCTGGGCAGCGGCCAGGAGGTGGTGGTGCGCATCAACGACCGCGGTCCCTTCGCCAAGGGCCGTGTCATCGACCTCAGCCGCGCCGCCGCAGCGGCCATCGGGCTGGTCCAGTCCGGCACGGCCCAGGTGGTGTTGCTCAGGCCTTGAAGACGAACCTGCCGGTACGAGTCCACCCGACGGCGCTCTGACGAATCCCTTGTCATGAATCGGGCTGCCCATCTCACGGAACGATTGCCCTTGCGCTGGCTGCGGGCCGTGTCTGCCGTGGCCCAGACCGGCAGTGCCACCCGCGCGGCTGAGCCGCTTTTCCGGTCGGTTTCGGCGGTATCCCGTTCGCTGCGACAGGCCGAACAGCGTCTGGGCTTGCCGTTGTTCGAGCGTGGGGCAAGGGGCATGGCCTGCACGCCGGCCGGTCGGGTGCTTGCCCTCAGGACCCACCGTGCCCTGGCCCACCTGATCGCGGCACATGCCGAGATCGAGAAGCGCTGGGGTGCCGCTGGCTCCGGGTCGCGGCCATCCGCTCTCGAGCGGACGGTGACCGACGCCATGATGCTGTCGCTGGTGGCGGTGTCGGGCGCTTCGGGTGAGTCTGCGGCGGCGGCGCAGCTGGGTCTTTCGCAGTCGGCCATACACCAAAACCTCCAGGCGTTGCAGCGCATGGTCGCGACGCCGTTGTTCAGGCGATCGGCACAGGGCACGCGACTGACGGAGGCCGGCGACTGCCTGGTGCGCCACGTGAAGCTCGCACTGGGCGAGCTGCGCATCGCCCACGAGGAGGTGGCCACCTTCCTTGGTCAGCCGCGGGGTGAACTGGTCGTGGGGGCCTTGCCCATGGCCAGCACGGCCTTGGTTCCGCAGGCCTTGTCCCGTCTGCTGCGGACCCAGCCGGGGGTGCTGGCCACCGTGGTGGATGGCACCTACGAGACGCTGTTGCGGCTGTTGCGACAAGGCGATGTGGATCTGATGGTCGGCCCGCTGCGCGGTGAGCAGTCGCCCGGCGACATGGTCGAGCACGAGCTTTTCGTGGACTCTCTGGTCGCGGTGGTCCGGCGGGGTCATCCCTGTGCGCTCGCGGATCGGCGCTTGCAGCTGGGGGCCCTGCGGACGGCGACCTGGGTGGCTCCCCTGCCTGGGACGCCGGCGCGACGGGCCTTCGATGGCGTGTTCGCAGCGGTGGGCTGGTTGCCCCGTGTCTGCCTGCAGGCCAACAGCCCTTCGGTCGTGCGGGCGATGCTGCTGATGGGGGACGTCGTGGCCCTGTTGTCTCCCCAGCAGATCAAGACGGACGTGGACTCCGGTTTGCTCGAAGTGCTCCCCCTGGTGTTGAGGGGCACCGAACGCCGGATCGGCATCACGCTGCGCCGCGACGGCCTGCCGTCCCTCGCATGCCAGGGGCTGCAGGCGGCGTTGCAGGCGGTGGGTCGCTCCTGGACGGGTATTGAAACCACGGGTGTGCCGGATCGCTAGGGTTTGTCCCATGGCCGTATAAGTCAAACGCGAAGGTTCGAGCCCATTGAGCGTTGGTCCGGAGGGGCCGTGGTGGAGACACTTCTGGCAACCTCATCCGCATCCCATTCTCGCCAACGGAGTTTTCATGTCAGACCCGGTTTTCGGCACGCACCGCCGCACGTTCATCACCGTTGCCCTGGCTTCAGCCGCGTGGCCCTGGGCCCAGGCGCAGATGCCCAAGACCATCCGGCTGATCGTTCCCTTCCCTCCGGGGGGCTCCACCGACATCCTGGCCCGTGCCATCGCTCCCAAGCTCGCTCTCGCACTGGGTGCCACCGTGGTGGTCGACAACCGGGGCGGTGCCGGGGGATCCATCGGAGCGGGCGAGGCGGCCAAAGCTGCACCCGATGGCAGCGTGCTTCTCATGGGGCACATCGGCACCTTGGCGGTCAACCCGTCCATTTATCCCCGGTTGAGCTATGACCCCGTCAAGAGCTTCACGCCCGTGGCCTGGGTAGCCCGTGTGCCCAACGTATTGGTGGTGGGTGCCGACTCCCCGATCCAGAACTTCAAGCAGTTGATCGATGCCGCACGGGCACGACCGGGTGGACTGACGCACTCGTCCGGCGGGAACGGAAGTGCTGCGCACATCACGTTCGAATACCTCAAGCAAAAGACGAAAACCTTCATGTTGCACATTCCCTACCGGGGGACCGGGCCGTCGGTGGTGGACGTGATCGGAGGGCGGGTGGATGCCACCTTCACCGGCTCGCCCGCCGTCATCCCGCACATCAAGGACGGGAGGCTGCGCGCGCTGGCCGTGTCCAGTCCGCAGCGTCTGCCCTCTCTGCCCGACGTTCCCACCGTTGCCGAGAGCGGATATACCGGATTTGAGGCCGACCAGTGGTACGGCATCGTGGCGCCTGCGGGCATGTCACCGGCATTGGTCTCCCTGCTCAATACCGAGATCAACAAGGCGTTGGCGCTGCCCGATGTGGCGCAACAACTCGCCACCGAAGGCGCCACGCCCACGCCCACCACCCCGAAAGCGTTTGGAGAACTGATCGTGCGGGAAATACCGCGCTGGGCCGAAGTGGTCAGGATCAGCAACATGAAAGCGCCCTAGGGTGCGACACCCCCATAGCGCTTCGCACGCCCTTTGAGCCGCTGAAGGCGCCGTCTCGACGGTGTTGCTCAGGCCTTGAAGCCGGGCATGTCCCGGTTTGATCCAGATCAATCTACGGGCAATTCAACGCCGCACAAGGGGGGTGCAGGGGCGTGGTTTGACGATCCTCAAACGCCCGCATGCCCCGCTCTTCTGTAATCCCAACCGGGAATGTTCCCGTGTCGAGGACTGAGAGATGAGCATGAAAAAACACATCATCGCGATTGCCGCTGTAACGTTGTTGGCATCGGGCGCCGCCATGGCGCAGAACTTCAAAGAGGGCTCGCTGCTGGTGCGTGCCCGCGCCGTGCACCTGGACAGCGCCAACAAGGACACCACCGGTCTGGGCCTGGAAATCAACAACAAGTGGCTGCCCGAGGTGGACTTCACCTATTTCCTCAGCCCGAACCTCGCGGCCGAGCTGATCCTGACCGTGCCCCAGAAACACACCATGACCGCCGGCGGGGCCAACATCGGCTCGCTGCGCCACCTGCCGCCCACGCTGACGGTGCAGTACCACTTTGACCTGGGCGGGGTGAAACCCTATGTGGGCGCCGGCCTGAACTACACCCGTTTCAGCTCGGTGAATCTGCTGGGCGGCGCCGCCGACGTCAAACGCAACAGCTTCGGCCCGGCCCTGCAGGTCGGTGTGGACGTGCCGCTGACGGGCAACATGTACCTGAACTTTGACGTGAAGAAGGTCTTCATCAAGACCGATGTGCTCGCGGGCGGCGTCAAGGCCGGCACCTTCAAGGTGGACCCGCTGCTGGTCGGCATGGGCCTGGGCTGGCGCTTCTAAGAAAAAGCGTTTTTGGGTTTTGTGAGGGGTTGTGGCCCGGGGCGCCAAGGTGCTCCGGGTCTTTTTTTCGCGCGTCCCGGCCCGATGGCGCCGTTGTGCGCTCAGACCATCCGGGTCAATCCCAGCGTGAACAGCACGCCATCGGCCACGTTGCGCGCCTGCACCGTACCGCCCATCTTGCCCATGTAGGTCTTGACCACGAACAGGCCCTGGCCGCGGTGGCCGTCGGTGGGCGGCAGGTCGGACACGCCGTAGTCAAAAATCCGCGGCAGCAGCGCCGCGTCGATCGCCGGCCCCTGGTTGTGCACCGCGATCCAGGCGTGCTGCGGATCGGCCGTCAGCGACAGCGTGATGGCCGTGCCCGGTGTGCGGCAGCGCTGGGCGTTGCTCAGGAGGTGCGTGACCACGTCTTCCAGCGCGAAGCCATCGGCCCGCACCTGCAGGCCCGCCAGCCCGGTGTTGTCCGCGTCCAGATAGCGCACGCCGTCGATGCCGGAGAAGTGCGCGTTGTCGGCGATCTGCCGCAGGAAGGCGTGGATGTCCAACCGCTCGCTGGCCATGTCGGCAGCGACGATCGCCTCGCTCGGGGAGGCGTGGCCGTACAGCACCTTGACGGCCTGCTGCATGCGCTGCACATAGCGGTGGCTCGGGTCCTCGGGCCGGCCGTGCAGCACCATCAGCGACTGCAGTGGCGACATGATTTCGTGACCCACGGCGTGCCACATGTCCAGTTCCTGCTGGGCGCGCTGGTGTTCGCGCGAGATGTCGTTCTTCACCCGCTGCAGCAGGTCGGACAGGCCCCCGGCCAGGATGCCGAGTTCGTCGCTGCCACGCAGATCGCTCACGTCCAGGTCGGCGAGCCGGTTTTCCGGCAAGGGCGCGTGCACGTTGTACGACACCGCCGCCGCGCGCCGGGTGAGCTGGGTCACGCGGCGGATGAGCCCGATCTCGATCAGCAGCCAGGCCAGCACGATCGCGCCCAGCATGGCGCCGACCAGCCAGAGCAGGCGCGTGGCGACGATGCTGATGCGGCGCTCCACCGTGCGCACGTCGCCCGTGAGCGTGATCTCGAAGCGGCCCACCGGCGTGGCCACGGTGTCCACCGCCTGGAGCGGGGGCACCCGGGTGTCCACCGGCAGCAGGCCCACGATGTGGCGCACCCAGGGCGATTCGCGCTCGCCCGGCTCGGCGCTGCCGTGCAGGGTCTGCGTGGCGGGGGCGCGCGTGAGGCCGGGCGCGAGGGAGCTGGCCACGCGCTGAATTTGAAGGCTCTCGCCCGGCAGCAGGGACTGCGCCAGCTCGGCCAGCGCGGACGGTTCGGCCTGGCGTGGCGCGGCGGTGTCGAGCAGTTGCGCCGACGCGGGCCCCACGATCTGCAGCCCGACGCGGATGTCGGCGAGATCGGCGGGCGGCCAGACCACCCGGGCCGGTGGCAGATTCGCCACGCGCAGGGCGTCCGAGGGCAGGCGGATGGAATAGAAGGCGCGGCGCGGGCAGTCGGGCTGGTCCTGGCCTTCGTCGGCACAGTCCGGGCTTTGCCAGACCCAGCCGCGGAAGTCCCGCACCGGGCGGGTCTTGCGTTGCAGCGTGTCCGGCTCCGCCCCGGCGGCGGGCGCCCGAAAACCGGCCCAGCGCCCCACCAGCGGCGCCTGCGGCTGGCCGGGGGCGCTGGCCACCAGCTCCAGCGGCGCGATCCAGCGGGTGGTCTGGCCGCGCAGCGTCAGGTGCACGCGGGCGCGGTGCACGTCCTGCAGCTCAAGCTGGCCCCGCTGGCGGCCCACCAGCGGCGGGCTGACGAAGCTGCCCGCGAGGTAGACGAAGCCGCCCGCATAGGGGTTGCTGCCGATGGCCGCGCAGGCGCTGGCGCCGTCCTGGAACAACACGGCGCAACCCGAACTCTCCAGCGCCTGCTGGGCCTTGAACGGGTCGTCGAAGTCGAGCGCGCCAAAGGGCAGCAGCAGCGGCGAGAGCTCGGCGCCCTGGCCGGGCGCGGCCGGTTCGTGCTGCGGATTGAGCAGGGCGAGCTGACCGGCCGGGTGGCGCAGGCGCGCGAGGATCTCCGACTGGGTCTTGCGAAAGCTGTTCTGGTAGTTGAGGTAGCTGCGCTCCTTTTCGTGCCGCAGCACGGTCAGCGCCAGGCCCAGCGTGGCCAGCACCAGCAGCGCAAAGACGGCGCGAAAGAAGATGCGCCGCCGAAAGCCGGCCAGCCCCAGGCGCGGCACGCCGAGCTTGCCCATGCGAAAGCGGGGCAGGTCGAGGCCCGGCACCTTCATGCGGGCTTCCGGCCGGGTGCGGAAACCAAGGCCGCACGGACCCAGCGAAAGCCCCGCATCGGCACGTTCTCGATGCCCTCGAACTGCGGGTCCACCTCGCGGAACGCGTCGCGGATGGTGCTCACGTGCTTGCGCACGTTGTCGCGGTTGCGCCCGCTCTTGACCACGTCGAACAGCTCCTCGTACGACACCACCTCGCCCGCGCGCTGGTGCAGCGTGGCCAGGATGCGCTGCGCGGTCAGCGGCAGGTTGATGCGCTGGCCGCGCCAGATCGGCGTGCGCTGCCACAGCGGGTCCAGGCTCAGTTCGTCGGCGGGCGCCGCCGGTGCGGCCACCGCGGCCTGCTTGCGTGAGACGCGCAGGATGTCCAGAAAGGTCTCGATGAAATCGCGCTCTTCGAAGGTGGTCTTCTGCAGGTAGTCCCAGGCGTCCAGCGCCTTCATGATGCTGCGGTAGATGGCCGCGGGCATGGCCGAGACCACCAGCACCGGCGTGCCCTGGCGGTTCTTGTTGATCGCGTTGATCAAGGCCACGCCGGCGTGGCGCTCGTGGCCGAGTTCGATGTCAAGCACCACCAGGTCGTAGGGCACGCGGTTGATGGCGTTTTCCGCGTCGTCGCGGTTGAACCACTGGTCGATCCGGATGTCGGGCCGCGCCGACCGGATCCAGGTGGCCAGCTGTCGGCTGGTGGGTTGATCGTCCTCGATCAGGGCCACGCAAAGGGTCGGGGTGGGGCTGGACATGGTGCGCCATTATGAAATGGCCCCCAGCGCGCGGCGCGGAAGGAATCTTCCGTGGGCGAAGCAAATGCGCCGCCCGCCTGAAGCCTCTCGCCCGGCGCCCGCGTTGTAGCTTCCCGGGCCCTTGCGAAGAATCGGGTTCATCGGTTGAGCGGCGTCTGCCCCCCGATCCCCAGGAGTCTTCACCATGTCGTTTTCGCTCAAGCAACTCTCTGCCCGCCTGCGCCAGGCCTTCGCCCGGCCGGCGCCCGACGCCAGCACGGCGCCGCTGTTCGAGGACGGCGCGCCGCCGGCACAGCCCCGCCCGCCGCTGCGACTGCCGCGCCTGCCCCGGCACACCGCCCCGGTGGTGGTGGTGGCCCTGCTGCTGGTGGCGGGCGGCTACACCCTGGTGCGCCACCCGCCCGCGCTCACGATCAACCCGGGCCAGGCGGCGCTGCGCACCAACCAGCTCACCGGCCACCAGCAGGAACTGGGCGCGGGCAATGTCTGGGTGCTGCCCGGCCTGCACCGCCTGCGGGTGCTGTCGCTGCGCGACCAGAACTGGAAGTCGGCCGAGATGGCGCGCCACGACGGGCCGGCGCCGGTGCAGTCGGTGGAAGGGCTGTCGCTGGGGGTGGACGTGACGGTGCGCTTCGCGGTCAACCCGGCCCAGCTCGCGCTGGTGGCCAGCCGGCTGCAGGTGGACCCGGGCGCCGAGCTGGTGGACCCGGCCCTGCAGGGCGTGGTCTACAAGACCTTCGCGCGCTACACGGCGCGTGAAATTTTCTCGACCCGGCGCACGGAGATCCAGCAGGCCATGGAAGCCGAACTCAAACCGAAGCTGGCCGCCGAGGGCCTGATCCTGCGCAACGTGCAGGTGGGCAAGATCGACCTGCCGCCGCAGTACAGCGAGCGCATGGAAACCCTGCTGGCCGAAGAGATGGCCAGCGAAAAGATGCGCTACACGCTGGAGCTGAAAGAAAAACGCGTGAAGGAAAGCGAGCTCGAAGCCCGGGCCGAGATGGTGCAGCAGGAGCTGCAGGCCGAGGCCGCCGGCAAGGTGCAGGTGATCGCCGCCAAGGCGCAGGAAGAGGCCATGAAACACGTGCTGCCCTTCAAGCAGCGCCAGGTGGAGCAGCGCAAGCTCGAAGCCGAGGCCGACAAACAGTCGCGCATCCGCACCGCCGAAGGCAACGCCGAGGCGCGGCGCATCGAAGCCGACGGTGAGGCGCTGGCGCGCCAGCGCCTGGCACAGGCCGAGGCGTTCCGGCTGGACGCCGTGGGCAAGGCCAACGCCGAACAGATGGCGCGCGAAGGCAGCCTGCTGAGCCGCCATCCGCTGCTGATCCAGAAGGTCATGGCCGACAAGCTGTCGGACAAGGTGCAGGTCATCATCGCCGCGCCGCCGGCCGACGGCGGCTTCATCGGTTCGGGGCTGCTGGGCCAGTCGGGCAAGTCCGTCGCGCTGGCCCGGGGTGAGCCGGCCGATGAGGGGGAAGAAGAATGAACGCCCTCGCACACCCACCCGAGACGGCCGTGAAAACCTGTCTGCGTTATGTGGCCACGGCCGCGCTGGCCGCGGCGGCGGCCTGGCTGCTGGTGTTCGTGGCGCCCCAGGCCCACGCCGCCGAGGCACAAACACCGGCGCTGCCGCCGCAGGCGCTGATCGTGCAGGACGCCGTGGCGCTGCGCGCCGCGCCACGCGACGCCGCGGTCCAGCAGGCCCGGCTGTGGCAGGGCGAGCTGGTGGAGATCCGCGGCGAGCGCCTGGAGTACGTGCAGGTCTGGGACCACCAGCGCGAGCGCGGTGGCTACGTGCGGGCCAGCCAGTTGCGCCGCCTGTCGCTGGACGCGGCCCACGCCGACGAGCTGCTGGCGGTGCTGCGTTTCGTCAAGGACAGCGCGGGCAGCGAAGGCCTGGGGTTTGGCTACGGTGCGGCCTGGCTGCGGGCGGCCAGCCCGGCGCAGCTGTCGGGCCCGGTGGGGGCCGAGGTGCTCGACGCCGTGGCCGGTGCGGCGCAGCGGCTGGCGCAACGGGCCTCGGCCGCGGGCCTGTCCCGCGGCGCCCAGGAAGCGCTGCTCGGCCAGCTGGACGCGGCGGGGCGCTACGGCATCCGCTTCAACAGCCACGAGATCGGGGACCGCATGCAGATCTGTTACGACGGCGAACTGTTCACCCGCGTGCTGGCCATGCCCGCGGCCAGTGCCGAGCAACGCGCCCGTGCCGCGCTGGCCCTGACCGACCCGGCGTGCGAAGACCCCGCGCTCGGTGTGCTGCAGCGCATCCAGCGCCAGGAAGACAGCGCCCGCCTGCTGGACCAGGCCGACGCGCCGGGCCTGCCGCCGGTGTTGAAAAACCGCTTGCAGATGCGGCGCGCCAGCGTCTGGTCGGCGGTGGCTTTCGAGCGCTCGCGCCGGGCGCCGGGCGGTGCGGACGCCGCCACCGCCGCCGAGCGCGCGCTCGAGGCGCTGGCGCGGGTGGACCCCCAGGGCCTGCCCGACACCGATGCGGGCCTGATGAACGACGCGGTGATGCACGTGAACGCCTCGCGCTGGGCGGCGGTTCCCGCCAGCGCCCCGGGCAAGGGCCTGCAGCTGCGCACCAGCCCCGGCGCGCAGGCGGGGCAGACTTGCGTGAGTCTGCACGGCGGGGCGGCGGGCAGCGCGCCGCTGTTGACGCAGTGCAGCCACGGCGTGGTGTGGACGGCTTCGTTCAGCGTGAACCGCGAAGGCAACGCCGCGGCCCTGGCGGTGCAGCCGATGGCGGGCTGGCGCGAACTCTGGCTGCTGCGCAAGCAGGCCGGGGGCTGGACGCTGAGCGTGCTGCCGCCAGCGCCCACCCTGCCGGGCATCGGCTACGCCGAACTCGCGGGCTGGGTGCCGGGCGGGCGCCAGGTGCTGGTGGCGCGCGAAGCCCGGGGCGAGGGCGCGTACCAGCGCCGCTACGAAGTGCTCGATCTGGCCACGCTCGCCCCCCAGCGCCAGGCCAGCGACCCGAGCGTGCTGGGCGCTTTCCAGCGCTGGCAGATGCCGCAGTGGAAGCAGCAGAGCGTGAGCCTGCGCTGAGGGCTGGGCGCTCGGGAGCGCGTGATGTGCCCGCTGCTCGGGTAAGGTCGCGGGGCTGGCTCCAATCAGCAGACAGGAAATGCCATGCCCTCCGCACCGAACCCCACCGCCGGTCGCCCGCGCCTCGCGATCGCCCTGCTGGCCACCCTGGTCGCTGCCTGCGCCGGGCCGTCGCCCGTGTCCGAGCAGGCACCCGATGAGCCGCGGCCGGGCCCGGCGGTCCGTTCCCACGCATCGCCGGCGGACGAGCCGGCAGCCGCACCGACGCCTGCGCCCGCGTCCGCGTCCGAAGCCCCCGGGCCTGCCAACGTGGAGGCTCCCGCGGCGCACGCTGCGCCAGCGACGCCATCTGCCTCCGACGAGTTGATCGACCAAGGGCTCGCGTCCTGGTACGGAAAGCGTTTCCACGGCCGGCGCACCGCCAGTGGTGAGCGCTACGACATGCACGCCTTCACGGCGGCCCACAAGACCCTGCCCTTCGGCACCCGGGTGCGGGTGCGCAGCGTGCGCACCGGCCAGGAAGTGGTGGTGCGCATCAACGACCGCGGGCCTTTCCGGCGCGGGCGCGTCATCGATCTCAGCCAGGCGGCGATCAACGCCCTGGGCCTGCGCCAGCGCGGGGTGACCGCGGTGGAGCTGCTGAGAGAATGAGCGCGCGGATTCGCAACAACACACCCAGGAGAGCGACAGCATGAGGATCGAAACCATCGCCGTGCACGGCGGCTACACGCCCGACCCCACCACCAAGGCCGTGGCCGTGCCGATCTACCAGACCGTGGCCTACGCCTTCGACGACACGCAGCACGGCGCCGACCTGTTCGACCTCAAGGTCGCCGGCAACATCTACAGCCGCATCATGAACCCGACCAATGGCGTGCTCGAAGCGCGCCTGGCCGCGCTCGAAGGCGGCGTGGGCGCGCTCGCCATGGCCTCGGGCATGGCGGCCATCACGGCGGCGATCCAGACCATCGCCGAAGCGGGCGACAACATCGTCTCGGCCTCCACGCTCTACGGCGGCACCTACAACCTGTTCGCCCACACCTTCCCGCAGCAGGGCATCACGGTGCGTTTCGCCGACCCGCGCGACCCGGCTGCGTTCGCCGCGCTGATCGACGAAAAGACCAAGGCGATCTATTGCGAGTCCATCGGCAACCCACTGGGCAACGTGACCGACATCGGCGCACTCGCCGCCGTGGCCCACGCCGCGGGCGTGCCGCTGATCGTGGACAACACCGTGACCAGCCCCTACCTGTGCCGTCCGTTCGAGCACGGCGCCGACATCGTGGTGCACTCGCTCACCAAGTACCTGGGCGGCCACGGCACCACCATCGGCGGCGCCATCGTCGACAGCGGCAAATTCCCCTGGGCCCAGCACAAGGCCCGCTTCAAGCGCCTGAACGAGCCCGATGTGAGCTACCACGGCGTGGTCTACACCGAAGCGCTGGGCGCCGCCGCCTACATCGGCCGCGCCCGCGTGGTGCCGCTGCGCAACATGGGCGCGGCGCTCTCGCCCATGAACGCGTTCCAGATCCTGCAGGGCATCGAGACGCTGGCGCTGCGCATGGACCGGATCTGTGAGAACGCCGTCAAGGTGGCGACCCACCTGCAGAACCACCCCAAAGTGGCCTGGGTCCACTACGCCGGTTTGCCCGACCACAAAGACCACCGTCTGGTGCAGCAATACATGGGTGGCCGCGCGTCCGGCATCATCAGTTTCGGACTCAAGTCAGAAGACGCGATTGCCGCCGGCGCGCGTTTCCAGGACGCGCTGCAGCTCTTCACCCGGCTCGTGAACATCGGTGACGCCAAGTCGCTGGCCTGCCATCCGGCGACGACCACGCACCGCCAGCTCAACCCGGACGAGATGAAGAAGGCCGGTGTGAGCACGGACATGGTTCGCCTGTCCATTGGCATCGAGCACATCGACGACCTGATCGCCGATCTGGAGCAGGCGTTGGGCACGGTGTGACCCCCCTGCGCTGCGTTGCGGCTTCCCCCCAGGGGGACCACACCCTTGGACCGGCGAAGCCGGATATTCGGTGTGTGTGGGGGTGGGGCACGCGCTCCGGCTCGACCGGTGGGCGCCGGCAGCGCTGACCGTCTTGTTCAGCGCTCGTCGTAGCTGACCACCAGTTTGTCCGTGGTCGGTCGCGCCTGGCAGCTCAGCACGAAGCCTTTGTCGGTCTCCCAGGGTTCGAGCGTGAAATTCTTGTCCATGGTGACGGCGCCTTCCACCACTTTGGCGCGGCAGGTGCAGCACACGCCACCGCGGCACGACCAGGGCAGGTCCAGGCCGGCGTTGAGCGCCACGTCCAGCACGTGTTCGTCCTTGCCCATGCGCAGCTGGTGGGGTTTGCCGTCGAGCACCACGGTCAGCGCCACTTCACCTTTGGTCGGCACGGCCGGATGGCCCAGCACCGCGGCCCGGCGCTGATCGGCGGGCAGGGCTTCGAGCGTGGGCGAGGTGAAGCGCTCGGTGTGCACACGGTCGGGCCGCACGCCGGCTTCCAGCAGCGCCTGTTGCGTGGCCTCGATCATGGCCTCCGGCCCGCAGATGAACACCTCGTCCATGCTGCCCACCGGCAGCAGCGCGGCGATGATGGCGCGCACCTTGTCGCCGTCGATGCGGCCTTCGAGCAGCGGCACCTCCTGCGCCTGGCGCGAGAGCACGTGGATCAGCGTGAGGCGGCCGGGGTAGCGGTCCTTCAGGTCCTGCAGCGCTTCGTTGAACATCACACTGGCCATGCGGCGGTTGCCGTAGACGAGCGTGAATTTCGCTTCGGGCGACTCTTCGAGCGTGCTGGCCATGATGGACAGGATGGGCGTGATGCCCGAGCCGGCCGCGAAGCCCACGCGGTGGATGGCGCGCGGCTTGTGCACGGTGAAGCGGCCGTCGGGCGGCATCACGCGGAGGGTGTCCCCGGCCTGGAGGTCGGCCGCCGCCCAGTTGGAAAACACGCCCCCTTCGACCGGGCGGATGCCCAGCGTGAGCTCACCCTGCTGCGTGAGCAGGCTGCGCGGGCTGCTGATGGAGTAGCTGCGCCGCACGTCCTGCCCGGCGATGGTGGTGCGCAGTGTGAGGAACTGGCCCGGCTCGAAGGCGAAGGTCTCGCGCAGCTCGGGCGGAATGCGCAACGACACCGCCACCGATCCGGCGGCCTCGGGGTGGATGCGCGAGACGGTGAGCTCGTGGAAGCGGGGGGCGGCGTGGCTCATGGTGTCAGTACGGCTTGAAGTAATCGAAGGGTTCCAGGCAGTCGAGGCAGCGGTACAAGGCTTTGCACGCGGTGGAGCCGAAAGGTGAGGTTTGTGTGGTGTTGGGCGAGCCGCATTGCGGGCAGGGCACCGCGGTGTGCCGGACCGCGTAGCGGCTGAACTTCAACACCCCGGCGGGCGTGTCGGACTGGCTGCCACATTGCGGCGGCGCGATGCCATAGGCGCGCAGCTTCTCGCGCGCGGCCCCGCTCATCCAGTCGGTGGTCCAGGCGGGCGAGAGTTGCGTGATGACACGACCGGGCAGTCCGGCGGCGTTCAGGGCCGCGCGGATGTCGTCCTCGATCTGGCCCATGGCCGGGCAGCCGCTGTAGGTGGGCGTGATGACCACTTCCGGCACGCCGTCGGCGCCCTCGCGCACGTCGCGCAGGATGCCCAGCTCGCGCAGGCTGATGACCGGAATCTCCGGATCGGCCAGGTGCGCCAGTGCCTCGGTGATGGCCTGCAGCGAAGCGTGGGTGGCCACATTCATGGGGTTCACCAGATGGCGGTCGGGTGCGCACGCGCCAGGCTCTGCATCTCGGCCAGCAGGAAGCCCAGGTGCTCCGAGTGCACGCCCACATGGCCCTGGGCCACGTAGCCCGCGTGTGGCTGGTCATGGCGCGTGAGGGTGGCCTCGGTCAGGGTGTCGTTGACGAGGGCGTTCCAGTGATCGCGCAGGGCGGCGGTGTCCACGCCGCTGCCATCGGCCGAAGCCGCCTGCTCGGCGGGCGACGGCTGCCAGAAGGTCTCGCAGTAGGGCAGCAGGTGGTCGATGGCCGCCTGCGCGCGGCGGTGGGACTCTTCGGTGCCGTCGCCGAAGCGCACCAGCCAGTCCGACGCATGGCGCAGGTGGTAACGCACTTCCTTCAAGGACTTGGCGGCGATGGCAGCCAGTTGCGCGTCCTTCGACGCCTGCAGGCGGTCCCACACCAGCACCATGAGCGCGCTGACGAGGAAGTTGCGTGCGATGGTCACGGCGTAGTCGCGTTCGCTCACCGCATAGCCCACCAGCGGGCCGTGGTGCGGCAGCTCCATCAGCGTGTGGCAACGGAACTCGGCGGTGTCGCGGAAGTAGGCCAGCGTGTCTTCAGTGATCTGGCCGTTCTGGCGCGCGCCCTGAAGGTGCGCGAAACGCTGGGCCTCGGCCGGGTCGGCGTTGATGAGGCTGGCCGCGTGCTGGTAGAGCAGCCGCGCCTGGCCGATCAGGTCCAGGCTGTTGTTGGCCAGCGCCAGGTCTTCTTCGAGGACGGGGCCGTGGCCGCACCACTCGGCGTTGCGCTGGCCAAGCACCAGGGCGTTGTCGGCCAGGTGCAGCAAATACTCAATGGGAGCCCCCACGCTTCCCACTTTGTGTGGTGCGCTGCCCCCCAAGGGGGCGCTCGCTGGCTTGGAGCGGTCCTGCGCGGCGCTCGGGTCGGTCGCGGCCATCACATGTGCCCCACTTTTTCAGGGATCTCGTAAAAGGTCGGATGGCGGTAGATCTTGTCGGCCGCCGGGTCGAAGAAGCTGTCCTTGCTGTCGGGCTCGCTGGCGGTGATGGCGTTGGACGGCAGCACCCAGATGCTCACGCCTTCCTGCCGACGCGTGTACACATCGCGCGCCATCTGCAGCGCGTGTTGTGCGTCGCTGGCGTGCAGGCTGCCGCAGTGCTTGTGCTCCAGGCCCTGCTTGCTGCGGACGAACACTTCCCAGAGCGGCCATTCCTTGAGCGCGGGTGTCGATGTGGGCGCTCCCTCTCCCTTGGGGAGAGGGTTGGGGTGAGGGCTTTTGTTCATGCGGCCTCCTTCAGGTTGCGGGCTTGTTGTCTGGCGGCGTGCGCCATCGCGGCGTCGCGCACCCACTGGCCTTGTTCGTGGGCCTTCACGCGGGTTGCCAGGCGTTCCTTGTTGCAGGGGCCGTGGCCGTTGACCACCGCCCAGAATTCGTCCCAGTCGATGGGGCCGTGGTCCCAATGGCCACGCGCTTCGTTCCATTTCAGGTCGGGGTCGGGCAGGGTCACGCCCAGCACCTCGGCCTGCGGCACGGTCGCGTCGATGAACTTCTGACGCAGGTCGTCGTTGCTGATGCGCTTGATGCCCCAGCGCATGCCCTGCACGCTGTTGGGGCTGTCGGCGTCGGGCGGGCCGAACATGGCCAGGCATTTCCACCAATAGCGGTTCACCGCGTCCTGCACCATGGCCTTCTGCTCGGCCGTGCCCTGCATCATCACCAGCAGGGCCTCGTAGCCCTGGCGCTGGTGGAAGCTCTCTTCCTTGCAGACGCGGATCATGGCGCGGGCGTAGGGGCCGTAGCTGCAGCGGCACAGCGGGATCTGGTTCATGATCGCCGCGCCGTCCACCAGCCAGCCGATCACGCCCACGTCGGCCCAGTTCAGCGTGGGGTAGTTGAAGATCGAGCTGTACTTGGCCCGGCCAGCGTGCAGCGCGTCCAGCATCTGGTCGCGGCTGGTGCCGAGCGTCTCGGCGGCGCTGTACAGGTACAGGCCGTGGCCACCCTCGTCCTGCACCTTGGCGATCAGGATGGCTTTGCGCTTGAGGCTGGGCGCGCGGCTGATCCAGTTGCCCTCGGGCAGCATGCCCACGATTTCGCTGTGCGCGTGCTGGCTGATCTGGCGCACCAGGGTCTTGCGGTAGGCCTCGGGCATCCAGTCGCGCGGCTCGATCTTGCCGTCGGCGTCGATCACGGCATCGAAGTGGGTTTGCAGCGCCGCCTCTTCGGCGCCTGGCGGTGGCGCCACCGACTTCGGGCCCGGCTTGGCCTCGCTGTCCGCGACCGAAAAAGACTGGGTGTACATGGGCTTCTCCTGCTCCGGTCGGTGGGTGCGACACGGGTAGGACGGCAGTATAGATAATTAACCGACCGATCGGTTGGTTAATTATGGGGAGCGGCATCAGGGTTTTACCGAGGGTGCCGCGAGGCGACACATTCACTTACCCGACGGGCGGCATTTGCCCCTAGAGTCGCGCCTCATGACCTCTTCCCTTGTGTTTCCCGGCCCGGTGGCGTGGCGTGTGCCGGCCTGGCTGGGTGCGGGGGCCTTGGGGGTGGCGCTGTTGATCGCCTGTGGCGGCGGCGATGGGTCCGACGCCCCTGCGCCCGATCAGGCCGCCAGCGGTTGGGTGCCCCTGGACGCCAGCACCAGCTGCGGCCTGCCCGACTTCCAGGCGACCCTGCTCCAGCAGATCAACGCGGCCAGGGCCCGTGCGCGCAGCTGTGGCCCGACGGCCATGCCGGCGGTGTCGCCGCTGGCCTGGGACGCGCGCCTGTTCTCAGCGGCGGCCCGCCACTCGACCGATATGGCGGGGCACAACTATTTCTCGCACACCGGGCGTGATGGCCGCAACGTCGACCAGCGCGTGCTGGCCGAGGGATACGCCTGGACCTCGGTGGGGGAGAACATCGCCGCTGGTCCGTCATCCGTTTCGGCCGTGATGTCGGGCTGGCTGGACAGCCCCGGCCATTGCAGCAACCTCATGCGTACGGGGTACGTGCACGTGGGCGTGGCCTGCGTGCAGCGCAGCGGCAGCACCTATGGCCGCTACTGGACGATGGTGCTGGCGCGTCCTTGAAGCGCCGGCACGGCTCAGCCGCCGGTGTCCAGCGACTGGGACTTGCCCCGACCGCGCCCCAGAATGGCCAGCAGTTGCGGCAGGGCCGCCTGCAGCGCGGCCTTGAGCGTGTGCGGTGGGTTGATGACGAACATGCCGCTGGCGGTCAGGCCGGGGCGGTCGTCCGGGCCGTGCGTCGGGTCCTGCCCGATCGCCAGCGTGGCGTGCAGCCAGGGCCGTTGCGCCTGGTTGGCCAGGGTCTTGAGGCGGCGTGGCAGGTCGTGCGCCTCCGGGCGCGGAATGATCGGGTACCAAACCAGGTAGGTGCCGGTCGGGAAGCGGCGGATGAGCTCCTGTATGCAGGCGCTCACTTTGCCGTAGTCGCTCTTGATCTCGTAGCTGGGGTCGATCAGCACCAGGGCCCGCTTGGAGCCGGTGGCCGACGGGGGCGGTGGCAGCAGCGGTTTGACGCCCTCGAATCCGTCCTGCAAGGCCACCGCGATCTGGCGGCCGGCTTCGAGCTGGCCGATGTTGGCCGACAGGGTCCGGCTATCGGTGGGGTGCAGCTCGAACAACTTGAGCCGGTCGCGCGACTCGGTGCGCAGCAGGGAATGCATGACGAAGGGCGAACCCGGGTAGACACGCAACAGGCCCGAAGGGTTGAAGCTGGCGATCAGGTCCAGGTAGTCGTCCAGCGCCGGTGCGGCGGCCACAGGCTCGGCGCCGGCCGGGCGCAGCGCCGCCATCAGCTTGACCACGCCGTCCTTGGCCTCGCCCCCGGTTTCGGTGTAGTCGCCGTCCAGCCGGTACAGCCCGGCGCCCGCGTGGGTGTCGATCAGCGTGATGCCGGCCTCTTTCTGCATCAGATGGCGCAGCGTGGCGATCAGGGTGGTGTGCTTGAGCACGTCGGCGTGGTTGCCGGCGTGGAAGGCGTGTCGGTAACTGAACATGCACCGATGGTAGCGCCCCCGACCCTGGTGAGAGACAAAACTTGCCGCCCCGCTTGCCAGCGACAGCCGTTGTTTCGTACAATCGAGGGCTTCGCAGCGAAATGCATGGCTCCGCGACGAAGACCGCGCACCGGGCAACCGGGGCGCAAAACCCCACCTAAGAGTGTTCCGACAGAGAACAACCGACCGTGGAAAAGAGCCGCCAAACCACTTCTTTGAAGAGAAACTCATGACCAAAACGTTCAGCGCCAAACCCGCTGACGTGACGCACGAGTGGTTTGTGATTGACGCGACCGACAAGGTCCTCGGACGAGTTGCCAGTGAAGTGGCTCTCCGTTTGCGCGGCAAACACAAGGCCATTTACACGCCTCACGTCGATACCGGTGACTTCATCGTCATCATCAACGCGTCCAAGATCCGCGTCACGGGCACCAAGTCCCTCGACAAGATTTACTACCGCCACTCCGGTTACCCGGGCGGTATCTACGCCACCAACTTCCGCGACATGCAGGCCAAGCACCCCGGCCGCGCGCTCGAGAAGGCCGTCAAGGGCATGCTGCCCAAGGGCCCGCTCGGCTACGCCATGATCAAGAAGCTCAAGGTGTACGGCGGTGCTGAGCACCCGCACACCGCCCAACAGCCGCAAGTGCTGGAACTCTAAAGGAGCCTTGAGATGATTGGTGAATGGAACAATGGCACCGGCCGTCGCAAATCCAGCGTCGCCCGTGTGTTTCTGAAAAAAGGCTCCGGCCAGATCGTGGTCAACGGCAAGGACATCCAGTCCTACTTCGGCCGCGAGACCTCCATCATGATCGCCAAGCAGCCGCTGCTGCTGACCAACCACGCCGAAACCTTCGACGTGATGGTCAACGTGCACGGTGGTGGTGAATCCGGCCAGGCCGGTGCGGTGCGTCACGGCATCACCCGCGCCCTGATCGATTACGACGCAACGCTCAAGCCGGAACTGTCCCAAGCCGGTTTCGTCACGCGCGATGCCCGTGAAGTCGAGCGCAAGAAGGTCGGTCTGCGTTCCGCACGCCGCGCCAAGCAGTTCAGCAAGCGCTAACGCGCCTGGCTCCTGCCGCGAAAGCCGCCCGCAAGTTCGTCTTGGGGCGGTTTTTTGCTTCTGAGGGTCCCATGTGGGCGTCTGAATCGTTGGAGGGTGAGTGAATGCGGTTTCGCCTGTTGCGCCGAAGGTTGACGGTGAGCGCACCCCGGGTTTCGGTGCGCAGTGCCCTGCCGTGGCCGTTTCGCTGGCTCCTGGGGGCCGTGGTTCTGGGCTTTTCCGGTGCGTTGGCGCTGTGGGCCTTCGAGTTCGGCAAGGACATTGCCGGCCTGGACCGCAACGCCAAGCAGGAGTTGCAGCAGCTGCGCGCCGAAGTGCAGGTGCTTCGCGCCGAACTGGGCAAGGCGCAGTCCGTGTCCAACACGTCCGAGAGCCTGCTCACGGCCGAAAAGGCCGCCCAGGCGCAGCTCATGTTACAGATACGCCAGCTCGAAACCGACAACCAGGTGTTGCGCAGCGACCTGGGGTTTTTTGAGCGCCTCATTCCGGGTTCGGGCACGAATGCCCTGAGCATCCGTGGCCTGCAGGTGGAGCGCGTGACCCAAGGACAACTCAAATGGCAGGCGCTCATGATCCAGGCCATGAAAAACGCCCCGGACTTCCGGGGCACGCTGGAAATCACCTTCGCCGGCACGCTCGATGGCAAGCCCTGGGCCACGACCCAGGCGCCGGAGCCCCAGCCGGTGCTGATCCAGAGCTATCTGCGGCAGGAGGGACTGGTGGATGTACCCGTTCAGGCCGTGGTAAAAACCGTGACCGCCAAAATCCTGCAGGGTGGCGCGGTCAAGTCGGTGCAAACCCTCAAGCTTTGAACTTTGAATAACCATTAGTCGTCTGGAGCATTTCCCCATGTTTGGCAAAAAGAAGCAGCCACCCATCAAAAGCCTGATCGCGCATGGCACCCGCATCGAAGGCAACGTCCTGTTCCACGATGGCCTGCGGGTCGATGGTGAGGTGGTGGGGGACATCCGAGCCAGCGACGCGCAGCCCAGCATCCTGGTGGTCAGCGAAACGGCCAGTGCCACCGGGCAGATCCATGCGGACCACGTCATCATCAACGGTGCCGTCAAGGGCCCCGTGTTTGCCTACGATCTGCTGGAGCTCCAGCCCAAGGCGCGCATCGAAGGGGACGTGTCGTACAAGTCGCTGGAGATGCACCAAGGCGCCACCATCTCCGGCCAGCTCAAACCCATGGCCGGCGGGCTCGAAGAGAAACCCCCACTGAAGCTGGCGGCAAACAACGGCTGAGCACATTCCCGAGCGATTTGCTATAGCATTCAGTTTCCGGTGAATGGGCGACATTCACACCAGCATTTTCCGCGTGCGGGCCCACCCCGCCACAACCACGATACGAGGTGAACCATGAGCGCAGTGGCCGACAACATCCAGACCGAAATGCCCGCACCGCTGGTCTTCACGGACAGCGCCGCGGCCAAGGTGGCCGAGTTGGTTGCCGAAGAAGGCAATCCCGACCTGAAGCTGCGCGTGTTCGTGCAAGGCGGCGGGTGCTCGGGCTTCCAGTACGGCTTCACGTTTGACGAAGTGGTCAACGATGACGACACCACCATGACGAAGAATGGCGTGTCGCTGCTGATCGACGCGATGAGCTACCAGTACCTGGTCGGCGCCGAGATCGACTACAAGGAAGACTTGGAGGGTGCCCAGTTCGTGATCAAGAACCCCAACGCCAACAGCACCTGCGGGTGTGGATCGAGCTTCAGCGTCTGACGCGGGGCTTCACGTCATGAAAAAAGGGGAGCCATCGGCTCCCCTTTTTGTTGTTCTGATCGAACCGAACCCTATTCGGCGCTGGCCTGCTCAATGGTGGTGGCCGCATCCAGATGCATGCGCTGAACCTGCGCCACCGCATCGAAGCGCGAACGCAATGCGGGGTTCAGTGGGATGTTCTCGCTGCGGCGCGCGATCTCCAGCGGGTCCTGGTGCACGCCGCGGTCGCGGAATTCAAAATGCAGGTGCGGCCCGGTAGAGGCGCCGGTGGTGCCCACAGCGCCCACGCGCTCGCCCTGTTCGACGGGCTGGCCGCGCCGGACGTCGATGCGGCTCAGGTGCGCGTACAGGGTGGACTTGTTGTCCCGGTGGTTGATTTCGATCACGTTGCCATAGCCGCGCTGCCATCCCGCGAAACTGACCACGCCGTCGCTGACGGTGCGAACCGGTGTGCCGGTGGGCGCGGCGTAGTCCACACCAAGGTGGGCTTTCTGTTTGCCGGAGAGGGGGTGAAAGCGCATGCCGTAGCCGCTGCTGACCCGGGTGAACTCCAGTGGCGAGCCCAGGAAGGCCTTGCGTGAGCTCTGGCCATCGAAGCCGTAGTAGGCCCCCTTCTGACCAGGGGCTTCAAACCACACCGCTTCGTGCGCGCGATCCTTGTTGACGAACACCGCGCTGAGAATCCGGCCCGCGCGCAGGCTTTCGCCGTCGGCCTCGAGGCTTTCGTAGACGACGCTGAAGCGGTCGCCCTGGCGCAGATCGCGCCGGAAATCGATGTCGGAGGCAAAGATCTCGGCCAGTTGCGCGGCGACGTTGTCGGGCAGGCCGGCTTCATCGGTGGCGGCAAACAGCGAACTGTGGATGACGCCACCGGCGAGCTTGTTGCTGGCGACCAGCGCGCCGGTTTCCACCCGGGCGGACAGGCCATCGACGCCAGGCTCGACCACCAGGCGGTGGAACACCTGTCCTTCGTCGGGTAACCAGCGCGCGCTCAGGCGCAACAGTTCCTGGCGGTCGCTGGTCTCGACGGTCACCAGTTTGCCGGTGCGCCCGCCAAAGAGCTGGCGCGCGGTGGGATCGTTGCGCAGGAATTCGGATGCGGCCGCATCCAGCACGCCCAGGCGTTGCAACAGGCTTTGGGCGGTGTCGTCCCGGCGCACGGTGTCGCTGCGGTACAGGGTGAAGGGGACGGCAGCGGCGGGCAGTTCCAGCGCCAGCGGCTCGGCGGCCAGGGCTTCGATCACCTGATGCACCGGCAGCGTGGCGGCATCGGGGGCCAGCGGGGCGAGACCGAATGCGGTGACGCCGGTGCCCAGCAGCAGCAGGCCGATGCCGGCCATGACGCGGCGCGGGTGGCGACCGAGACTGGCGGCCAGACGCTGCGGTGCGGTGCGCGCCGTCAGGCTCAGCGTGTCCAAGGTGGATGGTTTCAAGATACAGGTCCAGCGGGCACGCCGCGTGAACGGCGCACAAAAATGGGGGAAAGATTCAGCGTTGGGGATTGTGGTTCCCGCTGGCCGATCAACGGCAAGGGACACACTTTGTGTTGGCATGAATCATGCCAACTAGAATCCACGGTTCTGTCGACCAAAAGTATAGCCAGATCCAGGGCTGCAGCATCTGAAAAAACCCGTATGAACACCTCCCAAAAAGACGGTAAAAGTTCTCAAAAACAGGCCTTTGGGCCGGGTGAACCGACAGAAGGCGTGCGCGAGGCCCTGGCCGTGACGCTGCGCGGCTGCGAAGAGCTGATCCCGCAGGACGACTGGGTAAAGAAGCTGGCGAGGTCGGAGGCCACCGGCGTGCCGCTGCGCATCAAATTGGGGCTGGATCCGACAGCGCCCGACATCCACATCGGCCACACGGTGGTGCTCAACAAGATGCGCCAGCTCCAGGACCTGGGCCACCAGGTGATCTTCCTGATCGGCGATTTCACCAGCCTGATCGGCGACCCATCGGGGCGCAACAACACGCGCCCACCGCTGACCCCCGAGCAGATCAAGGCCAACGCCGAAACCTACTACCGGCAGGCCAGTCTGGTGCTGGACCCGGCAAGGACCGAGATCCGCTACAACAGCGAATGGAGCCTGCCGCTGGGCTCCATGGGCATGATCCAGCTCGCGGCCAAGTACACCGTGGCGCGCATGATGGAGCGCAACGATTTCCACGACCGTTTCAAGGCCGGCACGCCGATCAGCGTGCACGAGTTCCTGTACCCGCTGATGCAGGGTTACGACTCGGTGGCGCTCAAGAGCGACCTGGAGCTCGGTGGCACCGACCAGAAGTTCAACCTGCTCATGGGGCGGCATCTGCAGCAGGAGTACGGTCAGGAGCCGCAGTGCATCCTGACCATGCCGCTGCTCGAAGGTCTGGATGGCATCGAGAAGATGTCCAAGTCCAAGAACAACTACATCGGCATCACCGAAGAAGCCAACACCATGTTTGCCAAGGTGCTGAGCATCTCGGACACGCTGATGTGGCGCTGGTACACGCTGCTGTCCTTCAGGACGCTGGCCGAGATCGAGGCGCTGAAGCGGGAGATTGACGGCGGGCGCAACCCCAAGGACGCCAAGGTGATGCTGGCCAAGGAAATCACCACCCGGTTCCACAGCGCGGCGGCCGCCGAAGCGGCCGAGCAGGACTTCATCAACCGCAGCAAGGGCGGTGTGCCCGACGAGATTCCCGAGGTGTCGCTGTCGGGCGCGCCCATGGGCATTGGTGCGCTGTTGAAGGCGGCCGGTCTGGCGGCATCGTCCAGCGAGGGCAACCGCCTGATCGACGGCGGCGGCGTGCGCATCGACGGCGCGGTCGTCAGTGACAAGGGGCTCAAGCTCGACGTGGGGACGTACGTCGTCCAGGTGGGCAAACGCAAGTTCGCTCGCGTCGGACTGCTGTGACGCGGCGCGGGCCGCTCCGCTGGGCCGGCCGCCCGGGCGCAGCACGCTTCACGCCGCAGCCGCTGAACCTCCGAGATCCGGCCGGACTTTTCTGATTCACAAGTGGTGCCGCCCATGATCATGCGATTTCTGACGCCCCGGCGCCTGTTGATGGCCTCCGTGGCGGTGGCCGTGATCACCATCACCCTCAAGACCCTGGCCTGGGTGGTCACCGATTCGGTGGGCCTGCTGTCCGACGCCATGGAGTCGCTGGTGAATCTGGCCAGCGCCGTCTTCGGGCTGGTGATGGTGACGATCGCCGCGCGACCGGCCGACGAAGACCACCCCTACGGCCACCACAAGGCCGAGTATTTCTCCTCCGGCTTCGAAGGCATCCTGATCATCGTGGCCGCGCTGGGCATCGTCTGGACGGCGGTGCACCGTTTGCTCGATCCACAACCCATCGAGCAGGTGGGCTGGGGTCTGGCGCTGTCGGTGGCCAGCTCGGCACTCAATGGTCTGCTGGCCTGGGTGATGTTCGGCGCGGCCAAGCAACACCGTTCGATCGCGCTCGAAGCCGATGCGAAGCACCTGATCACCGACGTCTGGACCTCGGCCGGTGTGGTGATCGGCATCGCACTGGTGCATTTCACGGGCTGGCTCTGGCTGGACCCTGTGGTGGCCATCGGCGTGGCGTTGAACATCCTGAAAGAAGGTTTTCATCTGCTCTGGCGTTCGTCACAGGGGTTGATGGACGAAGCGGTGGAGCCCGAGGTGATGGCCACGATCCAGCAGACGCTGGACGGATTCGCGAGTCAGCGCGGCGAAACCGCCATCATCCGCTTCGACCACGTGAGCACCCGCAAGGCCGGGCAACGCCGCTTCGTGGATCTGCACATGCACATGCCCGCGGCCTGGTCGCTCGGGCGCGCGGCCGCGGTGCGGGGCAGCGTGGAGCAGGCGCTGATGAGCGCGGTGCCCGGCTTGCGCGCCAGCATCCAGCTGCTGCCCAGCGACGTGGAAGCGCATTTTGAAGACGAAAGGGACTTGATTTGATCGCTTTGCTGCAGCGCGTGAGCGAGGCCCGCGTGGTGATCGCGGGCGAGACGGTGGGCGAGATCGGCCCGGGCCTGCTGGTGCTGGTCTGCGCCGAACCCGGTGACACCGGGGCCGTGGGCGATAAGCTGCTGGCCAAGATCCTGAAGCTGCGCATTTTTTCCGACGAGCAGGGCAAGATGAACCGCAGCGTGCAGGACGTGGGCGGTGCCCTGCTCATCGTCAGCCAGTTCACGCTGGCGGCCGACACGACGGGCGGCAACCGGCCCGGCTTCAGCAACGCGGCGCCGCCGGCGCTGGGTGAGGCGCTCTACGACGACTTCGTTCAGAGAGCCCGCGCGGCGCATCCCGTTGTGCAGACCGGCCGCTTCGGCGCCGACATGCGGGTGCACCTCGTCAACGATGGCCCGGTGACGATCCCGCTGCGCATGACGCCACCTACTTCTTCCCCGCTGTGAACCCATGACGCTTGAGTTGATTTCCACCGATTCCCCGTTCACCGGCGACGGCGCCCGCGTGTTGGGCGCCAGCCTGCTGGGCCGGCCCTTGCCCGCCAGCCGGCCAGGCTGGCCGGTGCAGCGCCTGGAGGCGCCGCTGCTGGGCGCCGGGCCGGGCGCGCTGCACGAAACCTGGGTGGCGGATGCGCCCACGCTGCAGGGCCACACCGAAGGCATCCACTGGCGGCGCAGCGGCGACGTGCTGTTCGGCCAGATCGACCTCGACGAACCGCCGGCCGATCCGGACGCCCTGCAAGCCCTCAGCGAGCAGGCCTATGCCAGCCTGTTTCGCCTGCTCGACGCACAGGGCTTGCCGCATCTGTGGCGGGTCTGGAACTACATGGCCGACATCACCGGCCAGGCTGGCGAGCTCGAACGCTACCGGCTGTTCAACCTGGGGCGCGGCGAGGCGTTCGTGCAGAGCGCCCGCGGCGTGGAGGGCCAGGTGCCGGCCGCCTGCGCCCTCGGCCTGGCCGGCGGGCCCTTGTCGATCGCCTTCCTGGCGGGCGCCACGCCCGTGGTGCCGGTCGAGAACCCGCGCCAGGTCAGCGCCTACCACTACCCGGCCGACTACGGGCCGCGCAGCCCCACGTTTTCGCGCGCCGCGCTGGCCTACCCGCCGGGGCAGGAGCTGCTGTTCATCTCGGGCACGGCCAGCATCGTCGGCCACCGCAGCGTGCACCTCGGCGACGTGCGGGCGCAGAGCCTGGAGGCGATGGACAACATCGCCGCCGTGGTCGCCGAGGCCAACCGCCATGCGCGCGGCGGCGCTTTCACCCTGCCTGCGTTGAGCTACCGGGTGTACATCCGCCACGCGGCGGACCAGGCCGTGGTGCAGGCCGTGCTGGAGCAGCGCATCGGCGCGGCGCCCCTGGTGTGCCTGCGGGCCGACATCTGCCGGAGCGAGCTGTTGATGGAAGTCGAGGCGATGGGCGCGCAGCCTGTGTAGGTGAAACACCCCTGCCGCGCTTCGCGCGACCCCCTCAAGGGGGCGACACCTGCGGCCCGGCAAAGCCGGTTCCGCGGTGTCTCTTGGTGGCTCAACTTGCTCTGGGGGCGGCCCGGCGCTGCCGGTTCAGTCGCGCCGGTACGGGTCCGGCTCGCCGAGCCCGGCCAGGATCTGGGTCTCGCGCGCTTCCATCGCCTGCGCGTCCTCTTCGCCGGTTTCGTGGTCCCAGCCCTGGGCGTGCAACGCGCCGTGCACCAGCAGGTGCGCGTAGTGCTCGGCCAATGGTTTGCCCAGGTCGGCGGCCTCGCGCGCGACCACCGGTGCGCACAGCACCAGGTCGGCCATCACCACCGGTTCGGTGGCGTAGTCGAAGGTGAGCACGTTGGTGGCGTAGTCCTTGTGCCGGTAGTCGCGGTTGAGCGCCTGGCCTTCTTCGGCGTCGACGATGCGCACCGTGATCTCGGCGTCGGTGTCGAGCGCGTGGCGGATCCAGCGCATCACCTTGTGGCGGGGCAGCGCGGCGCGGTGGGGGGCGGCGTCTTGCAGCGCGCCGAATTGCAGGGAGAGGCTCAGGGAGGGCAGGGCCATGGCGGGAAAGGGGTTCAGGCGGCCGTGCGGCGCGCGCGTTTGGCGGGGGCCACGTCGGTGCTGGGGTGGCGCGCTTCGTAGGCGTCCACGATGCGAGCCACCAGCGGGTGGCGCACCACGTCGGCGCTGCTCAGGCGCGTGATGGCGATGCCCTGCACGCGTTTCAACACGCGCTCGGCGTCGATCAGGCCGCTGAGTTCGGTGCGCGGCAGGTCGATCTGGCTCACGTCGCCCGTCACCACCGCCTTGCTGCCGAAACCGATGCGGGTGAGGAACATCTTCATCTGCTCGACCGTGGTGTTCTGCGCTTCGTCCAGGATCACGAAGGCGTGGTTGAGCGTGCGCCCGCGCATGAAGGCCAGCGGCGCGATCTCGATCTGCTGGCGCTCGAAGGCCTTCTGCACCTTGTCGAAACCCATCAGGTCGTGCAGCGCGTCGTACAGCGGGCGCAGGTACGGGTCCACCTTCTGGCCCAGGTCGCCGGGCAGGAAACCGAGTTTTTCGCCGGCCTCCACCGCCGGGCGCGTGAGCACGATGCGCTGCACGGCGCTGCGCTCCAGCGCGTCCACCGCGCAGGCCACGGCCAGGTAGGTCTTGCCGGTGCCGGCTGGGCCGATGCCGAAGGTGATGTCGTGCGTGGCCATGTTTTCCAGGTAGCGCGCCTGGGCCGGCGTGCGCCCGCGCACCTCGCCACGGCGCGTCTGCATCGCCAGGGCGTCGTCGCCCGTGGCCGGTAGCGCGGTGTCGCCGCTGAGCATGAGTTGCACCGTTTCGGCGGGGATCGGCTTCTTCGCCATCTCGTACAGCGCCTGCAGTGTCTCCATCGCCTGGCTGGCCTTGGCCTTGGGGCCCTCGACGCGGAACTGCTCGAAGCGGTGCGCCACCTTGACCTGCAGCGCCGCCTCGATGCTGCGAATGTGGCTGTCCATCGGTCCGCACAAATGGCCCATGCGCAGGTTGTCGGGCGGGGAGAAGGTGTGTCTGAGAATCAAACCGATAATCCGTGAAGTTGATAGCCCCCCGAGGGGGTGCGGTCGTTCCCGGGGCGGCCTGGCGAACGACTTACAAAGGAAAGTTCCCAATGATAGGCAAGTTGACCGGCACCCTGCTGGAAAAGAATCCGCCGCAGATCCTGATCGACTGCCACGGCGTGGGCTACGAGGTGGACGTGCCCATGAGCACTTTCTACAACCTGCCGGGCGCGGGCGAAAAAGTGTCGCTGCTGACGCACTTCGTGGTGCGCGAGGATGCGCAGATCTTGTACGGCTTTGGCAGCGCGCCCGAACGCGAGGCCTTCCGCCAGCTCATCAAGATCAGCGGCGTGGGGCCGCGCACGGCGCTGTCGGTGTTGTCGGGCATGAGCGTGGCCGATCTGTCCCAGGCCATCAGCGCGCAGGACAGCGGACGCATCGTCAAGGTGCCCGGTATCGGCAAGAAGACCGCCGAACGCCTGCTGCTCGAACTCAAAGGCAAGCTCGGCGCCGACCTGAACCTGGCCAGCGGGGGCCCGGTGCAAAGCGACGTGCAGAGCGACATCCAGCAGGCCCTGATGGCGCTGGGTTACAGCGAAAAAGACGCCGCCGCCGCCCTCAAGGCCCTGCCGGCCGATGTGGGCGTGAGCGACGGCATCAAACTGGCGCTGAAAGCGCTGGCGAAGTGAGCACCCCATGAGCATCCAGACCGACGATTTCGCCCCCGCGCCCCGCGTGGTGTCCGCCGCGCCCGCGTCGCCCAAAGAGGAAGCGATCGAGCGCGCGCTGCGCCCCAAGCTGCTCGACGAATACGTGGGCCAGGTGAAGGTGCGCGAACAGCTCGAAATCTTCATCGGCGCGGCCAAGAAGCGCAGCGAGGCGCTGGACCACGTCTTGCTGTTCGGCCCGCCGGGCCTGGGCAAGACCACGCTCTCGCACATCATTGCGCAGGAGCTGGGCGTGAACCTGCGCCAGACCAGCGGCCCGGTGCTGGAAAAACCGCGCGATCTGGCCGCGCTGCTGACCAATCTGGAAGCCAACGACGTGCTGTTCATCGACGAAATCCACCGGCTCAGCCCGGTCGTCGAGGAAATCCTGTACCCCGCGCTGGAGGACTACCAGATCGACATCATGATCGGCGAAGGCCCGGCGGCGCGCAGCATCAAACTGGACCTGCAGCCCTTTACTTTGGTCGGCGCGACCACGCGCGCGGGCATGTTGACCAACCCCCTGCGCGACCGCTTCGGCATCGTCGCGCGGCTGGAGTTCTACACCGCCGAAGAGCTGGCGCGCATCGTCAAGCGCAGCGCGGGCCTGCTGAACGCGCCCATGGACGAAGAGGGCGGTTTCGAGATCGCGCGCCGCTCACGCGGCACGCCGCGCATCGCGAACCGGCTGCTGCGCCGCGTGCGCGACTTCGCCGACGTGAAGGGCCGCGGCACCATCACGCTGGACATCGCCAACCGCGCGCTGGCCATGCTCGACGTGGACCCGCAGGGCTTCGACCTGATGGACCGCAAGCTGCTCGAAGCCGTGATCCACCGCTTCGACGGCGGGCCGGTGGGGCTGGACAACATCGCGGCCAGCATCGGCGAAGAGCGCGACACCATCGAGGACGTGATCGAGCCTTACCTGATCCAGCAGGGGTTTCTGCAGCGCACGCCGCGCGGGCGCATCGCCACGCTGGCGGCCTACCGCCACCTGGGGGTGGCGCCACCAGCGAACGAGGGCGCGCTGTTCAGCGAGTGAGCCCTGGGGCGCTGCCGCGCAGCACGCCCATCACCATCAGGCACTGCGCGGCGTAGTAGCTGCCCAGCACCCAGAAGGCCGACATCGGCAGCGGGCTCACGAAGCGGTTGAGGGCCAGCAGCGCGTCGCTCGCCATGAAACACGCGGCGCCCACCGCCACCATCACCGACGGGCCGTCGCGCAGCACACTGGCGCGGCCCATGGCCTGCGCGGCCATCAGGCCGATGGCCAGCACATAGGCCGCCACGGGCCCGCGCAGCCCGGTGGGCAGGCCGCCGAACCACAGCACGGCATACATGCCCAGCCCCACGGCGGCCACCGCGCCCAGCGCCTGGCGGTTCGCCAGCCAGGGCACACCCTGGCGGAACAGCACGGTGTAGGCGATGTGGGCGAGCAGGAAGGCCGCCAGCCCGGGAATGAACAGGCCGTCGAGCATCAGGAACACATCGCCCGCCAGCGAAGCGGCGAGCGCGGCCAGCAGCCAGGGGGCGCCCCGCAGGCGGGCTGAGGGCGCGCGCATGGCCCGCAGCACCAGGCCCAGCGCCACCAGCATGCTCAGGGGCTTGAAGACCAGGTGCACCGTGGGCCAGCCGATGGTGGCGCTGGCCATGGACAAGGCGGCGCATTCGATCAGCAGCACCTCGCCCATGGTGATGCGGCCTTGCAGCAGTGCGCCCACGGCCCACAGCCCGGCCAGCAGCGCGGCGAACCCGGCAATGTTGTGCGCCAGCGGGGCGGTGTCGGCCTGCCAGAGAAACGCCGCCACACCAGCCAGCAAGGCCACGAACTGCAGGGCCGCGAAGACCGCCACCGGGCGGGCAACGGGGGGTGCGTAGGGGGTCACGGCGGTGATGTCGAACGCCGGCTTGGGGTGGTGCGCCGCCACGTCGGCCGGCCGCCAGCCCGGTGGTTTGAACCAGAGGCGCAGCTTGTCGGCCCAGCGGCGCGTGCGCCAGGCATCCTGGCCCAGCGCCCAGTAGACCTCGGCGTTGGCCCACAGCGGGTCCCAACTGGCCAGCGGGCTGCGCGTGCCGTAGACGCAGGGTTCGCGCGGGTCTTCTGCCTGAAAACTGCCGAACAACCGGTCCCACAGGATCAGGATGCCGCCGTAGTTCTTGTCCAGGTAGCGCTCGTTCACGGCGTGGTGCACGCGGTGGTTGGAGGGCGAGGCGAACACGCGGTCGAACCAGCCCAGGCGCCCCACGTGTTCGGTGTGGATCCAGAACTGGTAGAGCAGATCGACCAGCCCCACCACCACGAACACCAGTGGCGGCACGCCGGCCAGCGCCATCGGCAGGTAGAACACCCAGCCCAGCAGCGGGTAGCTGCTGGGCTGGCGCAGGGCGGTGGAGAGGTTGTAGTCCTGGCTCTGGTGGTGCACCACGTGCGTGGCCCAGAAGATGCCCACGGTGTGGCCCAGGCGGTGGTTCCAGTAATAGAGGAAGTCGTAGAACAGCAGGGCCAGCAGCCAGCCGGGCAGCGTGGTCCAGAAACCGGCGTCGGGCACCAGCGCCAGGCTGCTGTACACGGCGGTGTAGACGCCGATCCTGAGCAGCGGCGTGAACACCGCGCTGGCCTGGCTCAGCATGCCCAGCGAGACGCTGTTGATGGCGTCGTCGAGCCGGTAGGTGTTGCGGCCGCGGCGCAGGCCGATCACGAATTCGATGGCGATGAGCGCGAGGAAAACCGGCGTGGCCAGCACGATGATCTGGCTGGGACTCATGGGGAAAAGGCGCGGTGGTGGGGTCGGGGCATGCGGGCATTGTGGCGAGTTTCGCCACCGCGTGGCGCTGGCATCAACCCGCAGTTACCGTGCCAGAATCCGGCATGCCCGCCACCCCGCCGCCCGCCGCGAACGCCCCGGAGAGCGCCACGACCGCGCTGTACCGCGCCGCCATCGGGCCGGTGAACACGGCGCACTACCTCGCGCTGTTCGCGCGTTTCAACGAGGCGGGGCGGGCCGGCCCGGCGTGGAACTGGGCCGCGGGTTTTCTCACGCTGAACTGGCTGGTGTTCCGCCAGCTCTGGATCGCCGCGCTGGGGTACGTGGCCTGCGCGGAAGGGCTGTCGCTGCTGGTCCTGGGCGTGGGCCGGCGTTGGCTGCAGTGGCCCGCCGCGGTGGAGTGGGGCGTGCTGGGCGCCCTGCTGGTGTTGAGCATCGCCATGCCGGGCGCCTATGGCAGTGCCTGGCTGCACGCCGAGACCCGACGCCGCATCACGCGCGCCGTGCGCGAGGCCCGCACCGTGCGCGAAGCCTGTGCCGCGCTGGAGCGGCAGGCCAGCACGCGGCGCCGGCTGTGGGGGCTGGTGGCGATCAATGGCGTGCTGGTGGTGGCGCTGGTGGGGGGTTATGTGGCCTGGTCGGTAGTGCCGGCTGTGGGGTCGGTCAACACGCCGTCGCCAGCGCCCCCGCCTGTGGCGCCGGTGGCAACGGCGGCCGTGCCCGCCGCTGTGCCCGGGCCGGCGTTGGCGCCAGCGCCTGTTTCCACGTCCGCGCCCAAGATCCAGCCTGTGCCAGCGGCCGTGGCGGGGCCGGAAATGGAAGCCCCGCTTGAACCGCCAGCGCCCGCCGCGCGGCGCGTGCCCCAGGTGGCGCCGACGCCGCCACCCGTCCTGGCCTCCACCTCCACCTCCATCGCTGCCGCTGCCGCTGCCGAAGCCCAGCCCGCCGCGCCGTCTTCCGCTGGCTTTGCCATCAACGTGGGTCTGTTCGCCGACCCCGCCAACGCCCGGAAAGCCCACGACCGGTTGATCGAGGCGGGCCTGCCCGCGTTCACGCAGACGGTGGCGATGGCCAAGGGCCCGCGCGTCCGGGTGCGCGCCGGCCCGTTCACCACCGGGCCACAGGCCGAAGCCGCCGCCGAGCGCATCCGCGCGCTGGGGCTGGAGGCGCGGGTCTTTCCGCTGCCGTAGCGCGCAAACGCTGAACGGGCCCTTGCGGAGGCGCGCGCCGCGAGGGGCCTGTTCCGCGTTTCTTTACCCCGCGGCGCCCCGTGCGTCGACGCGCACGATGCGCTCCACCCGCCCGGCCGCCAGGCCGCCGCGCACGCCCACCATGGCGTCGTGCAGGTTGACCGTGGGGTCGCAGTGGCCGGGGATCAGCCAGACCGTCTCGCCCAGCCCGGGCAGCGGTGTGTCGCCCTCGGCACGCAGCAGGCCGTGTTCGTCGCCGCCGTTGGCGTACAGCAGCCCGCCGGGGAAGCTCACCTGGGGCAGGCCGCTGTCGATGGCGTGGCTCTTGTGGCCGGCGTCGCACACGGCGTGGTGCGCACTGCGGCTCATGACCTGGGTCTTGACGAACAGGGCGTGTTCGAAGACCGGTGCCTCGGGGTGCGGTTGATTGGCGGCGTAGTCGGCGTCCATGAACAGGTAGGAGCCGGTCTGCAGCTCGTCCCAGACGCCGCTGGCGGCCTCCAGCGCGAAGCTGCCGGTGCCCGCGCCGGTGACCAGCGGCACGGCGATGCCGGCCGAGGCCAGCGCGTCGCGGGTGGTGGCCACGGCCTGGGTGGCGCCTTCGATCGCGCGCTGGCGTTCGGCCAGCGTGCGCAGGTGCTGCGCCCGGCCGTGGTAGGCCTGAAGGCCCGCGAAGCGCAGCGCGGGGTGGTCGGCGATCTGGCGCGCCAGCGCCAGCGCCGCTTCGCCCGGTGGCAGGCCGCAGCGACCCTGGCCGACGTCGATTTCGATGAACACGTCGATGGCCTGGGGGCGCTCCACGCCGGCGTGGGCCAGCGCAGTGGCCAGCCGCGCGATGCCCAGGGCGCTGTCCACCGCGATGGCGAACCGCGTGGGCAGCTCGCGCACCGCCTGCGCCAGCCGAGCCAGCTTGGCCGGCGCGATCACTTCGTTGCTGATGAAGATGTCGCCCACACCGCCTTGGGCGAGGGCCAGCGCTTCGTCGGTCTTCTGCACGCACACGCCCACGGCGCCGTGCGCCATCTGCAGCCGCGCCAGCTCGGCGCTCTTGTGCAGCTTGGCGTGGGGGCGCAGCCGCAGGCCGCGTTCGGCGGCGAAGGCGGCCATGCGCGCCAGGTTGCGGTCCATGGCGTCAAGGTCGATCACCAGCGCCGGGGTGTCGATGGCCTCGACGCTGTGGCCGACCCAGTCCAGCGCACGCTGCCATCGGAGGGATGCAAAGGTCTTGGTCATGCGGCTCCGTCAGGCGTGGCGTTCGTCCAGCGCGTCGTTGCCCTCGGCGGCCTGCAGGTGGGTGGTGTCGGCCCAGCCCACCAGGGTCAGGCCCTCGGGCGACCACAGCAGGCGGTTGATGGCGGTGTTGGTCAGTTCCCAGCTGCGTGGCGCCTGCAGTTCGAGCCGGGTGGCGGCGCGGTAGAGGATATCGAGCACGCCGCCGTGCGCCACCATCAGCACCTGTTCGCCGGGGTGGCGCGCGGCCAGTTCGACCACCGTGTGCACCACGCGCGCCTGCAGCTGCCGCAGCGACTCGCCACCCGGGGGGGCGAAGTCGGGCACACGCTTGCGCCAGGCCAGGCTTTCCGCGGGGTGGTGGGCTTCGAGCTCGGCCCAGGTGCGGCCTTCGAAGCTGCCAAAGTGGCGCTCGCGCAGGCCGGTGTGGGTGTGCACCGGCTTGCCGTGCCGGCTCGCCACGGCCTGCGCCGTTTCCCGGGCGCGGCTCAGGTCGCTGGCGTAGATGGCGTGGATCGTTTCGTCGGCCAGTGCGCGCGCCAGCCGCTGGGCCTGCCAGCGGCCATGTGGGTTGAGGTCGATGTCGGTGTGGCCCTGGATGCGGGTGTCGCGGTTCCAGGCGGTTTCACCGTGGCGCACGGCCAGGATGCGGGTGATCTGCAAAGGGGGCGTCCTGTGGGTTTGTCGGTGCAAACACGCACTGTAGCGGTTTGGCCGCTGGCTGCAAACGGCGCGGCCGAGCGCGAAAACCGGGCTGTTTTTCACGCATGGATGGGCGGGCTTTCGGCCAGAATCGGCCCATGACGCCAGACGCCCGTGTCCCGGACGAGGATTTCTCCTCTTTGTTCAGCTTTCTGCCCATCGGGGCCTACCGCAGCTCGCCCGAGGGCCGGATGCTGCGTTCCAACCCGGCGCTGGTGGCGCTCAATGGCTACAGCAGCGAGGCCGAACACCTGGCCAGTGTGAAAGACATCGCCCTGGAGTGGTATGTGGATCCGCGGCGGCGCGACGAGTTCAAACGCCTGCTGGAGCGCGACGGCTTCGTGCGGGGCTTCGTTTCCGAGATCCGGCGCCACAAGACGGGCGAGCGGATCTGGATCAACGAAAACGCCCACGTGGTGCGCGATGCGGCCAGGCGCATCCTGTTCTACGAGGGCACGGTGGAAGACATCACCGAACGCATCCAGGCCCAGGAGGCGCTGGTGCAGAGCGAAGAGCGCCTGCGGCAGATCACCGCGCAGGTGCCGGGCCTGGTGTTCGTGGTCTACGTGCGCCGCGACGGCGGGCGCGAATACCGCTACGTGAGCCCGGGCGTGCGCGACATCTACGGCTTTGGCCCCGAAGACCTGATGCGCGACCCCGAGCTGATCGCGCGCTACCGCCATCCCGACGACGTGCACCTGCTCCGGCAGGATCTGCAGGCCATCGGCCAGGGGCCGGTGGACCTGGGCGGTGAGTTCCGCATCGTCCTGCCCGATGGCCAGATCAAGTGGGTGTTTCGCCGCTCCTGCACGGTGTCGTCGGACGAGCAGGGCTTTCTGCGGGTGGGCGTGTTGCTCGACGTGACCGACCGCAAACGCGTCGAGGCCGCCCTGCACTCGAACGAGGCGCTGTGGAAGCTGGCGCTGGAGAGCGCGGGCGACGGGGTCTGGGACTGGAACCTGAAAACCGGCGAGGAGTTTCTGTCCCGGAGCATCAAGCGCATGTTCGGCTACGAAGACGACGAGCTGTGCAACCTGGCCGCCGAGCTCGACAGCCGGACCCACCCCGACGACGTGGAGCAGATGCGGGCCGACCGGCAGGCGCATTTCGAGGGGCGCGCCCCGGTGTACCGCAACGAACATCGGGTGCGCTGCAAGGACGGCCGCTGGAAGTGGGTGCTCTCGCGCGGCATGGTGATCGGGCGCGACGACGACGGCCAGCCGCTGCGCATGGTGGGCACCCACACCGACATCACCGAACACAAGCAGGCCGAGGCCCATCAGCGCGCGCTGGAGACGCAGCTGCGCGAGTCGCAGAAGATGGAAGCCATCGGCACCCTGGCCGGGGGCGTGGCGCACGATTTCAACAACCTGCTCGCCGCCATCCTGGGCAACCTGGCGCTGGCGCGCGAAGACGTGGGCGCGCACCACCCGGCGCAGGAAAGCCTGGCCGAGATCAGCCGGGCCGCCATCCGCGCGCGCCAGCTGGTGCAGCAGATCCTGACCTTCAGCCGCCGCCAGACGCAGGAAATGCAGCGCCAGCCGCTCACGCCGCTGGTCGAGGAGGCGCTGGGCCTGATGCGTTCGCTGCTGCCCGCCGGGTTCCGGCTGGTCACGCGGCTGCCGGCCACCGCGCTGCCGGTGCTGGCCGACGCCACTCAGATGCAGCAGGTGCTGATGAACCTGTGCACCAACGCCTGGCAGGCGATGGAGGGCCGCTCGGGCGACATCACGGTGGCGCTGCGCGAGGTGTGCCTCGACGCGTCGCAGGCGTTGCAGCTCGGCGAACTGCCCAGCGGCGCCTACGCCTGCCTGAGCGTGGCCGACAACGGGCCGGGCATGGACGAGGAGACACAGCGCCGCATCTTCGAGCCCTTTTTCACCACCAAGGCCCCGGGCGCGGGCACCGGGCTGGGGCTGGCGGTGGTGCACGGCATCGTCAAGGCGCACCGCGGCGCCATCGCGCTGCACAGCCGCCCGGGTGCCGGCGCGCGTTTTGACGTCTACCTGCCGCTGGCCACCGGCGCGTTGCCGCCAGAGGCACAGGACGCGCCGCCGGACGCCGCCGCCCCCACGGCCGCGCCGGTGAACCCGGGCAAACACGTGATCTACATCGACGACTACGAGGCCATGGTGTTCCTGGTGGGGCGCCTGCTGCGCAAGCAGGGCTACCGGGCGAGCACCTTCGAGTCGGGGGAGGCGGCGCTGGAGTGGCTGCGCGCGCACCCGCAGGACGCGGTGGACCTGGTGGTGACGGACCAGAACATGCCCGGGCTCTCCGGGGTGGAGGTGGCGCGCGAGCTGCGGCAGCTGCGCCCGGGCCTGCGGGTGGCCATCGTCTCGGGCCATGTGAACGACCGCCTGATCGCCGAGGCCGCCGAAGCCGGCGTGTGCGACGTGATGGGCAAGCAGGACAGCATGGACGCGCTGGGCGACGCGATCCGGGCGTTCCTGGACTGAAGGCTACCCCCTGCGTCGCCTTCGGCGCCTCCCCCCTGGAAGGGGGGCGACACCAGAGGCCCGGCAAAGCCGGTTCCTCGGTGTCTCTGGGTTGCGCAGCTTCATGCGTGGCGGGTCACGTTAGCGCGGGACTTCGATGTTGACCTGCCGCACGCCGCTGGGTGGGGTCGGGAAATCGCGCAGCGCCGCGTCGATCATGGCCGACCACAGCCCGGGCGTGCTGTTCCAGGGGCCTTCGTGGGCGGCGTGGGTTTCGTACACCACCTGGCCGCTGGCCGCGTGGCGGATCACCAGCGACACCTCGCGCTTGTAGTAGGGCGGGTCCAGGTGCATGAACATCGGCGCCCAGACGATCTGGCCATGGACGTTGACCACGTGGCCGCGATGCCCCGACAGGCCAAAGCCGCCCCAGGGTCCGTGCCATGGGTCGTCCCAGGGCGAGCGGGACAGGCGCAGGGTGTCCGCGGCGACCTGCACCGTCCAGGGGGCCGACGAGGCCGTCTCGGCCGGTGACCAGCCGAGCCGCGACAGGGCCGGGCGGGCCAGATTCTCCAGCTCGTCCTGTGCGGCGGCGGACCGGCCCTCGCGCTGCGAAGGCAGGCGCTCGAAGCGGTAGTTTTGCGGTGCCTGGGGCACGGCGGCGGGCGCCGGGGCCGCGGCGGGCCGGTCGCCCCAGCGCGCGAAGCTCTGCACCTGGTTGTCCACCAGGTACACGCTGGCGCAGCCGCTCAGGGCCAGCAGCGTGAGCGCGACCAGGGCGCTGCGCAGGCCACGAGCGAGGCCGGGGCGTGATGCGGTGGTTCGGGTGGTCGAAGGTCGAACGGTCATGGGGTCTCCTGCGGGGGGCGGCGCGGTCCGGCGGTGGACCGGGTTGGGTCAGTGCGCCGACGCAATCGGTATGACCGCTTTGCCCACCGCCGCGTTCCCGGCGGCCTCGGCTTCGGGCCAGGCGTCCGCCGGTGGGGCGGCGGGCATGGGCAGGGGTTCGTCGTCGAACGCCTTGTCGCCGTCTTCGCTGGCCTGGCCGGTGGCGCGGATGGTCTGGAAGGGGAAGAGCGCGCGGTCCATCAGGTGGCTGGGCACCACGTTCTGCAGCGCCGAGGCCATGTTCTCGACGCGGCCCGGAAACTTCTTTTCCCACTCTTTCAACAAGTTACCGACCTGCTTGCGCTGCAGGTTTTCCTGGCTGCCGCACAGCGTGCAGGGAATGATGGGGAACTGCCGCACCTCGGCCCAGCGGGTCAGGTCCTTTTCGGCCACGTAGGCCATGGGGCGGATCACCACGTGCTGCCCGTCGTCGCTCACCAGCTTGGGCGGCATGCCCTTGAGCTTGGCGCCGAAGAACATGTTGAGCAGCAGGGTCTGCAGGATGTCGTCGCGGTGGTGGCCGAGCGCGATCTTGGTCGCGCCCAGTTCGCTGGCCACGCGGTACAGGATGCCGCGGCGCAGCCGGCTGCACAGGCTGCACATGGTCTTGCCCTCGGGGATCACGCGCTTGACGATGGAGTACGTGTCCTGGTTCTCGATGTGGAACTTCACGCCGAGTTTGGTCAGGTAGGCCGGCAGGATGTGGTCGGGGAAACCGGGCTGCTTCTGGTCGAGGTTGACCACGATCAGCTCGAAGCGCACCGGCGCGCGCGCCTGCAGTTTCTGCAGGATGTCGAGCATGCCGTAGCTGTCCTTGCCGCCCGAGAGGCAGACCATCACGCGGTCGCCTTCCTCAATCATGTTGTAGTCCACGATGGCGCGGCCGACTTCGCGGCACAGGCGTTTTTCCAGTTTGTGGTTCTCGCGCAGCTGTCTGCCGGCGGCGCCGTGTTCGGCCACCGGGGCCGGGGCCGCGCTGTCGTCGATGAGGGGTTCGACCCAGCCGGCGGGTTGGAGCGTGTGGTTCATGGTGTGGTGGCCAGCCCTGGGGCTGGCGGGAAAAACGGGGGGCCGGTGTGGGCGGGCCGCAGTGGCCGGCGCCCGCGCCCGGTGGCGAATGCGGTACCGCGAATCGTACCGGGTACGGGCGGGGCTGTGCAGTTGCGGTCGGTGTGCCCATGAACGCCCCTGCGCGAGGATTGAGCGCCTCAGATCATGAACGCGTTTGTCTCATGCAGACATGCCCACCCCGCCGGGAGGTGGACGTCCGCGCCAACCAGCGCGCCAGCCGCCCGCCGAACAGCAACTCGTACAGCACCGGCACCAGCCCGAGCGTGACCAGCGTGCCCAGCGCGAGGCCGCCGATGATGGTGACCGCCATGCCTGACCACAGCGGCCCGCCGAACAGCAGCAGCGGCACCAGGCCCGCGACGCAGGTGAGTTTGGTCATGACGATCGGGCGCAGCCGCTGCACCGCCGAAACCACCACCGCTTCGCGCAGCGGCCGGCCGGCATGCAGCTCGGCCTCGATGCGCTCGAGCAGCAGCACGGCGTTGTTGACGATGATGCCGGCCAGCGACAGCAGGCCGAAGTTGGCCATGAAGCCCAGCGGCTCGCCGGCGATCTTCAGCGCGGGGGCCACGCCGATCAACGCGAACGGGATGATGGCAAGGATCAGCGCCAGCTTGCGGAACGAACCGAACTGCCAGACGAAAAGGATCAGCATCGCCACCGCCGCGTGCGGCAGGTACTCGCTGAGCGCCGCGTTGGCCTCGGCCGCCTCTTCGATCTCGGCACCGAGCTCGATGCGGTAGCCCGGTGGCAACGCCAGCGCCGCCACGGCCGGGGCGAGCTGGTCCACCACCTGCTGCGCGGTCTGCGTTTCGCTGCGGCCCTGCACGGTCAGCGTGCGCGACAGGTCGCGGCGGCGGATGACCGAAGGCTCCGAGTTCACCGAGACCGTCGCCACCGCCGACAGCGGCACCGGCGCGGCGCCGGTGGCCGGGTAGATCAGGCTGTTCGCCACGTCCTCGGGCTGCTGGCGCTCGGCCAACGAACCGCGCACGACCAGCGGCACCAGCGTGTCGCCATCGCGCAGTGCAGAGACGATGAGGCCGCTGAAGCGCGCACCCAGCGAGGTGGCCACGTCTTCGCTGGTGATGCCCAGGCGGCGTGCCTTGCGCTGGTCGATCTGCACGTCGAGGCGCGGCACGCGGCCGTCCCAGTCGTCGCGCACACCCACCACGCCGGGCACGCCGCGCAGGGCGGTTTGCAGCTGCTCACCCAGGCGGCGCAGCTCGCCTTCGTCGGGGCCTGCAATGCGGTAGGCCACGGTGCCGGAGTCGGTCGCGCCCAGCGAGAAGCGCTTCACGTCGGCGCGCAGCTCGGGGTGGTGGCTGGCCAGCCAGGCGCGGGTGCGCTCGATCATCGGGTCGAGTGCGTCCTTGTCGTTCACGCCCACGGTGAAATAGCCGATGTGCGACGCCGGCAGCGGCGGGTTGAGCCCGAGGATGATGCGCGGCCCGCCGTCGGCCACGTAGCCGATGCTGGTCGTCACCTCGGGGTTGGCTTCCTTGTCGCTCAGCCAGCGGCTGACGGCCTGCACCGTGGACAGCGTGGCGCGCGAGTCGCTGCCGGGCTGCAGTTCGAGGGTGATCTGGTACTGCGGCCGGTCCGACGGCGGCAGAAAGCCCGCCGGCACGCTCGACAGCAGCAGCATCGCCAGCGTGAACAGCAGCGCCATCGCCCCGAGGAAGATCGCCTTGTGGTCGAGCACCGTGCCGATGGCGCGCCGGTAGGTGCGGTAGAACCTCGACTCGGCGTTGGGATCGGGCTGCGCGGCGTGCTGCGACGGCTTGAGGAAGTAGTAGCACAGCAGCGGCGTCACCGTCAGGCAGAACAGCCACGAACCCAGCAGCGCCAGCGCGAGCACGATCACCAGCGGGCGCAGGTACTCGTTGATGGAGGTGTTGCCGAAGAAGAAGGGCGAGAACGCGAAGATGATCACCAGCGACGAGGTGAGCAGCGGAATCGCCAGCGTCTGGCCGGCGCGGATGCAGGCGTCGCGGCGGTCTTCCCCGTCAGCCAGTCTGCGTTCGATGTCTTCGGCGATCACGATGCCGTTGTCCACCAGCAGGCCCAGCGCAATGATGATGGCGGCCATCGACACGTTGTGCAGCTCGATCGACAACATCTGCATCGCGATCAGCGTGCCCAGAATGGTCAGCGGCACGATGCTGCCGACCACGAGGCCGGCGCGCCAGCCCAGGAACAGCACGACGACCGCCATCACGATGACGATGGTCTCGCCCATCACGCGGTTCATCTTGCCCATTTCGCGGTCCACCACGTCGGCCTGGAAGGTCACGTAGTCGAGCGCGAAGCCGGCCGGCAACTGCTGCTGCAGTTCGGCCACGCGCGCTTTCAGGGACTCGCCAAACGCCTCGATGTTCTGGCCGGCGCGCATGGACACGCCCAGCACCACCGCCGGCTCGCCCTGGTAGATGGCGGCCGAATCCGGCGGGTCGGCGGGCAGCACCTGGATGCGCGCGATGTCACCCAGGCGCACGGTGGCATCGGTGCTGCCGCTGCGCTGCGGCACGCTGAGCACGAACTGCCGCAGCGCCTCCAGCGAGACGATTTCGCCGGAGGAGACCAGGGCGCTGTTGAGCCCGCCGAGCACCACCTGACCGCCCGAAAGCACCACGTTTTGCTGCTGCAGCTGCTGCAGCACGGCCGGGGCGCCCAGGCCCAGGCCGGCCAGGCGCGCGCGGTCGAACTCGATGTAGACGCGCTCGTCTTGCAGGCCGTGGAAGCTCACGCTTTGCACGCCGGGCAGTTCGTAGAGCCGGTCGCGCAGGCGCTTGAGCGGTTCGCGCATCTCGCTCATGGCAAAGCCCGGCGCGGTGACGGCGATGGAGGCCACCGCGACGCGCCCGAAGTCGTCGTTCACCTGCACCGGCAGCGTGCCGTCGGGGAACTGCGGCGAGACCTCGGCCACCTTGGCGCGCACCTTCTGCCAGATCGGCTGCAGGTCGGCCTGGTTCTCATGGACCGTGACCTGCACGATGGACAAGCCGGTGCGCACGGTGCTGACCACGTGCTTGATTTCGGGCAGCTCACGCAGCCGCTCCTCCAGCGGGCGCGCAATCAGCTGTTCCATGCGCTCCACCGGCAGGCCGGGGTTGGCGACGAAGATCATCGCGTCGCGGATGGTGGTGGACGGCTCTTCCTGCGAGGGGAACTTCAGGAACGCGAACACACCGGCCAGCAGCACCAGCGCGGCCACGAAGAAGGTGAGTCGGTTGGAGCCGAGCGCGGATTCCGTCAGCTTCATGGTTGCGCTCCGTGCAGCAAGGTGGTCGGCGCGTGGGGCACGGCGGCCTGGCCTTCGGTGAGGAAGGCGGCGCCCGCGACCACCACCTGGTCACCCGCCTGCAGCCCCGAGGCGACGGGAATGCGGCCGCCGGGCAGGACTTCGTTGCCGATCTGCACCGCGCGGCGCACGAGCGTGCCCCGGGTCGCGTCGAACAGGAACACGCTGGCCGCGCCGGGCGCGGAGGCCGGCAGCAGGGCGGGGGCGGGCACGGTCACGCCGGCGGCCCGGGGCTGCGGCAGTTCCACCGACACCACCGAGCCGCTGCGCAGGCCGGGCGCGGCGCCTTCCAGGCGGAACACCGCCTGCACCAGGGAGCCGTTGTCGCTGTGCGTGGACAGCCGTTCCAGCCTCAGCGGCCGGGTGCCGGCATCCCCAGCGGTGTTGCCGAGGCGGGCGGTCGCGGTTTGCCCAGGCTGCAGGTGCGCGGCGGTCGCCTCGGGCAGCATGCTCACCACCTCCAGCGCCTGTCCGGCCTCGATCTGCAGAACCGTCTGGCCGGCGCCCACGTCGCTGTGGGGCTGGGTGGCGCGGGCGACGATTTCGCCGTCGAAGGGCGCCTTGATGTCCGCGAGCGCCAGATCGCGGCGCGCCATGGCCCGCGCGGCGTCGGCGGCCTGCAGCTGGCTGAGTGCGAGGCGGTGTTGCGTCTGGACCGCTTCCAGCGCGGTGGCCGAGATGATCTGGTCCCTGGCCAGGGCATCGTGCTGCTGCAGCTGGGTCGTGCGCTCGGCCAGCGCGGCGGCCGCGGCGCTGCGGTCGGCCTGTGCCTTGTCCAGCCGCCACTGCGCGGGCGCCGCGTCCAGCCGGGCCAGCACCTGGCCGGCGCGCACGCGGTCGCCCACGTCCACCAGGATGGCGGCGATGCGCCCTGGCTGTTCAAAGCCCAGTTCGGCGCGCTGGCGCGCGCGCAGGGTGCCGATGAAGGTTTGTGTGGTGTTGGCTGCGGCAGCGGTCACACGTTCCAGCTTGACGGGGCGGGGCGCGGTGGCGGCGGGCGGTGGCGCTTCGGTGCAGCCGGCGAGCAGCGCGGCCAGCAGGGTGGCGGTGGCGATGGTCTTGCGACGGGGCGAGGGCATGGGCAGGGTGTCCGGTTCAGGGGGAATGGGAAAGCGGGGAAGTCAGTCGAAGCGCTGGGCGAGCTGCTGCAAGGCCTCGCGCATGGCGGCGTGCTGTTGCGGGCTGAAGGGGTGCAGGTTCAGCAGCTCCAACAGCGAGATGCCGTCCAGGGCGGCGGCCACCACCAGTGCCAGGCCCGCCTCGGGCCCGGCGCCGGACAGCTCGCCGTAGGTGCGGTCAAAGAGCTGCTGCACCGGACCCAGCAGGTGCGGGTAGCTGGTGGCCGCGGCCAGCAGGTTGGCCTGCAGGCGTTTTTCGCCGGGCGGCATGTCGAAGGTGTCGTCCACCAGGGCCATCAGCCGGGCGCTGGTGGTGGCGCCGCGCTGTGCGGCCTTGGCCCGGCTGCGCTGGTCGAGTTCCAGACTCATGCGCTCGACCAGGGCGCCGAGCAGATCGTCCTTGGTCTTGAAGTGGTAGATCAGGCCGGCCTTGGTGACGCCGGCGGCGGCGGCCACGCCCTCCAGCGTCAGCTCCTGAACACTGTGGGTGGCGATCAGTTCGGCGGCGGCGTCCAGCAGCTTCTCGCGTGAACTGCTGCGTCCGGGTGGGTTGGCCATGGGGGCTCCTGAAGTGGTTGAAACTATACTGCACGTATAGTAAAGTTACGAACACCGTCTGTCAACAAGGAGATCGTTCATGTCCTGTTTTTCCACGGCCCGTCTGGCCCTGGCCACCGCCGCGCTGTTGGCGCTGGCGGGCTGCGCTGCGCCGGTGGCCGCACCCACCGCTTCCTGGAAGGCTCCCGCTGGCTGGAGTGCGGACGCCCCCCTGGCGGCGCCCACCGCCCAGGCGGCTGCACCGGCGTCCGATGCCTGGTGGGCGTCGGCCGGCAGTGCCGAACTCAACGCGCTGGTGGAGGCGGCGCTGCGCGCCAACCGCGACCTGCACATTGCCGCGGCCCGCGTGCTGCAGGCGCGCGCCGGTGTCGAGGCGGTCGATGCCCAACAGCTGCCGCAACTGGGCCTGGCGGCCGGCGCGCAGCGGGGGCGCGATTCCAGCGCCAACCCCAAGGCCAGTGTGGTGTCGGGCGGCCTGCGCGCGAGCTGGGAACCCGACCTGTTCGGCGCGCAGGGCCTGGCCAGCCAGGCGGCGACCGTCGACGCACAAGGTGCCGAGCTGGCGCAACAGGCGATGCGGGTGGCCATCGCGGCCGACGTGGGCACGGCCTGGTTCGAGATCCAGGCGCTGCGCCGCCGCGAGGCCGTGGCGCGCGACGCACTGACCACCCTGGAGCGCCAGATTGAGGTGGCCCGACGGCGCTTCGGCGCGGGCCAGTCGAGCGCGCTGGACGTGGACCGCCTGCTGGCCGAACGGGGGCAGGAGCGGGCCGCCCTCGCGCAGTTGCAGGGCGCGCAACGCGCGCGCCAGCGCCAGCTGGCGGTGCTCACCGGCGCCGCACAGCCCGACCCCGCGCTGGTTTTCGCGGACACCGGCGCGGCTGGCATCGCCGCACCGGCCGGGCTGCTGCCGGCGGAGCTGCTGGAGCGCCGTCCCGACGTGCAGCTGCAGGCCCGGGCGCTGGAGGCCGCCGCCGCGCGGCTGGGCGTGGCACGGCGCGACCTCTACCCGCGCATCCAGCTGGACTGGGCCGGCCGCAAGGAGCGCCTGAGCGTGGGCGGGGCGAGCGCATCGCCCACGCTGGTGGTCGGCTACGGGGTGTCGCTGGCGCTGCCGGTCTTCGACGGTGGCCGCATCCGCGCCAACATCGCCGTGCACGAGGCGCGCACCCAGGAGGCCATGGCCGGCTACGAAAAGGCCATGATCGGCGCGCTGGCCGATGCCGAAACCGCACTGGTGCAACTGGCCGCGGCCGAGACCACCGTGGCCGAGCTGGAACGGGCACAGCGCGCGGCGGCCGAAGCAGCCGCGCGCAGCCAGCGGCTGTACGAGGCCGGCCTGGTGGGCCTGGACACCGTGCTGGACGTGCGGCGCAGCCACCTGCGCGCGCAGGATGCCCTGCTGCAGGCGCGCGGCGCCCAGTGGGTGGCGGGCGTGTCGGTGCGCCGCGCGTTTGCCGGCCGGGTGTGAGCCGGCCCGCGAACGCCGCGACTCATGGCGCGTTGCGGTGCTCGCCGGGCAGCGCACCCGACCAGCGCTTGAATGCGCGCCGGAAGCTGCGGGCGTCGGAGAACCCGCAGGCCAGGGCCACCTCGGCCACGGGCAGGCCCGCGTGCTGCAGCAGGTCGCGTGCACGCTCGTGCCGGATGTCGTCCAGCAGGCCCTGGTAGGACAGCCGCTGTTCGGTCAGGCGGCGTCGCAGCGTGCGTTCGCTCATGTTCAGCTCCTGCGCCACGGTGTGCAGGGGTTGGGGCTGGTCCAGGTGGGCGCGCAGACGGCTGGCGATGGACTCGACCAGATCGCTGCGGCGCTCCGGTCGCCGCAGAAAGCCGTCGAGCTGGGCGCGCAACGGCGCGCAGGTGATCTCGTCGTAGCCGGGCAGCGGGCTGCCCAGCCACTTCACATCGCTGACCAGCCGGTTCGCCCCGGCGCCAAAGTGCACCGGGCCGCGGAAGAACTGGGTGTAGGCGCGGGCGTGGGCGGGCCGGGCGTAGGCCAGTTCCACCCGGCGCGGGCTGAAGCCGGTGCCGACCAGGCAACGCACCACGGCCACAGCGCTGGAAAACGCCTCTTCCACCAGAAAGGGTTCGATGGCGACGTCGAACTGCTTGGGCCGGACCTCCAGCACCGTCTCGTCGCGCTGGATGGACGAGTGATGCTCCAGCAGGGCGCCCACGTCGCCCTGGTGCGCCAGACCGTATGCGATGGCCTCGCCCAGGGTTTCGCAGGTCAGCATGGCCAGCCCCGGCAGCCCCCAGGACACCGGGGTCTGCCGCGCCCCGGCGGACAGGCCGAGCGCCGGGTCTTGCAGGGCCTGGTAGCTGCGCACGATGAGCAGCCGGGTCTGCCGGTACGACAGCCGCATGCCGAGGTCGAACAGGTCGCGGTAGCCAAAACCCAGCCCCCGGCAGACCCGCCCGGGCGGCAGCCCGCGCTCGCGCAGCAGGCCGAGCAGGGAGCGCGCGATGTTGGGCACCACCGTGGCGTCGGTGAGGTGGTGGGCGTCGCCGCTGGGTGCGGGGGCTGGGCGTGGTGGGGTCATGGGGTTTGGAGGAGGCCGTGGCGTGACCGGAGTGTGACCGATGCGTGGCCGCAATGGTCCCCTGTCTGGCCGGATGGGTCTCCGGTCGAAGGCGGGGTCGCCTCTAGATTCACGCCAGCTGTTTCGCACCAGCCCCGGCACCAGACACCCCATCCAGCCACGAAGGAGACACCATGACCCCCACCACCGAACCCGGCGTCGTCGACTGCGGCGAGGCCACCTGCATCATCGGCGCCGGCCCCGGCGGCCTGAGCGCGGCCCGGGCGCTCAAGGCCCAGGGGCTGCCCTACGAACAGTTCGAGCGCCACCACGACGTGGGCGGCCTCTGGGACATGGACAACCCGGGCTCGCCCATCTACGAGTCGGCGCATTTCATCTCGTCGCGCGACCTGTCCGGGTTCATGGGTTTTCCGATGCCCAAACACTTCCCGGACTATCCCTCGCACCGGCAGATCCTGTCCTACGTGCGCAGCTTTGCCGACGCCTACGGTTTGCGCGCAGCGATCCGACTGGGCACCGGCGTGAACCAGGTGCGCAAGGATGCGGCGGGCCACTGGGTGGTTGAACTGAGCGACGGCACGCGCCGACGCTACAAGGCCGTCATCTGCGCCACCGGCTGCAACTGGGACCCGAACCTGCCGAAATTTGAAGGCCGGTTCAGCGGCGAACTCCGCCACTCGGTCACCTACCGGTCCGGCGACGAATTCCGCGGCAAGCGGGTGCTGGTGGTGGGGGCGGGCAACTCGGGGGCCGACATCGCCTGCGACGCAGCCACCCACGCGGACCAGGCCTTCATCAGCGTGCGGCGCGGCTACCACTTCATCCCCAAGCACATCTTCGGCATGCCGGCGGACGAGTTCGGCGAGTCGGGGCCGCACCTGCCGCTGTGGCTGGCCCGGCCCATCATGACCGGGCTGCTGCGCCTGATGACCGGCGACCTCACCCGCTTCGGTCTGCCCCGGCCTGACCACCGCCTGTTCGAAAGCCACCCGCTGATGAACTCGCAGCTGCTGCACCACCTGCAGCACGGCAACATCGCGGTCAAGCCCGACATCTCGCACCTGGACGGCCACGCCGTGGTGTTCAAGGACGGCTCGCGCGAAGAGGTCGACCTCGTGCTGTGCGCCACCGGCTACCGCTGGAGCTGCCGCTACGCGGCCGAGTACTTCGAGTGGCGGGGCGGGCGCCCGCAGCTCTACCTCTCGATGTTCAGCCGCGACCACCGCAACCTGTTCGGCATCGGCTACCTGGAGAACAACTCCAGCGCCTACAAGCTGTTCGACACCCAGGCCTTCATGATCGCCGCCTACCTGAAGGCGCAACGGGACCACGACGCCAGCGCGGCCCGCTTCGAGCAACTGATCCAGCGCGACCAGCCCGACCTCTCGGGTGGCATCCGCTTCGTCGACTCGCCGCGCCACCAGGTCTACATCGACGCGCATTCCTTCAAGACTTACCTGCGCAAGCTGCGCGCCCGCATGGGCTGGAACGAACTGAGCGAGGCGTTCTACGACCGCGTGCGGGTCGCGTCCTCGGCCGCCGTTCCCGGCTTGCAGGCGCCCGTGCGGGAGGTGGTGTCCCATGGCTGAGCCGCTGTCCTGTTCCGGCTGGGTGGCGCTGATCACCGGCGGCGCGGGCGGTCTGGGCCGGGCCATCGCCGCGCGGCTGATTCAGCGCGGCGTGCGCTGCCTACTGGTGGACGTGAACGCGGCCGGCCTGGAGCAGGCGGTGCGCGCGCTCGGGCCGCTGGCCACGGCGCATGTGGCCGACCTGACCGACGCCGACGCGGTGCAGCGCCTGGTGGCCCATGTGCGCGACGGCATCGGGCGGCTCGACATCCTGGTGAACAACGCCGCGGTGGCGGACACGCAGCCGTTCGAGCAGCGCAGCCTGGCGTCCATCCGGGGCGAGTTCAGCATCAACCTGCTGGCGCCGGTGCTGCTCACGCACAGCCTGCTGCCGCAGCTGCGCCAGGCGGTGGACGCCCGGGTGATCTCCATCGTCTCGCTCGGCGGCATCTTCCCGCTGCCCGAGACCAGCGTCTATTCGGCCACCAAGTTCGGCCTGCGCGGCGCCATGCTCTGCCTGGGCCTGGACGGGCCGCGCCTGGGCGTGAAGTTCGGGATCATCAACCCGTCGGCGACCGAGACGCCCATGCTGATGCGCGAGGCCATCGACGGCGGCAACAAGCTGCAGTTCATCGACCCGCCTCAGCAGCCAGACGAGGTGGCGCTGCAGGTGCTGCGCATGCTGGACGATCCCTGCCTCGAACGGTATGTGCGGCCCAGCGAGTCCTGGACCGTGCGGCTGGCCATGCTGGTGCCCAACCTGCTCGGGCGGCTGATTCCGCTGTTCCGGCGCCAGGGCGATGCGGGGCACCGCCGCTACCTGGCCTCACTGGAACGGCGCGGCATGATCCGCCAGCAGGACGGCGTCTGGCAGCTCGGGCCGCCGCCGGGTCCGTGAGGGTGGCCTCTGGCGTCAGCGGGCCGCGGACTTGCCGGCAGCCTTGCGCGGCGGTGCGGCGTCCGGCCGCACGCGGGTCAGGTGGCTGGCGATCATGCCGGCCACGGTGCGGGCCACGGCCTTCACGTCCAGCGGCTCGTCAAAAATCATCTCGACGGTGGCGTAGATCAGCTCCACCACGATGCGGCTGACGAGCTGCAACTCGGCCGCGTCGGCCTCGGGCAGGGCCATCGCGAGCAGCCGGGTTTGCTCTTGCGTGACGGCGGTGTGCGAGGCCAGCCGCACCTGCTGCAGGGCGGGCACGGCGCGCAGGGCCCGCATGATCCAGACCCCGCCCACGGTCTGCACCGTGGCTTCGTAGGTGTCGATGATCAGCCCCTCGACCGCCCGCTCCAGGCTCTCGACGCCCCCGTTGAACACCTCCAGCGTGATCCAGCGGTCCACGCGCTCGTTCTGGGCCTGCATCAGGCGCTGCCCCAGTTCGGACAGCAGCGCGTACTTGTTGGGGAAGTAGCGGTAGAGCGCCGGCGGTGTGAGCCCGGCGCGCTCGCACACCAGGTTGGTCGACAGCCGCTCGATCCCCACGTCGGCCAGCGTCTGCGCCGTCACTTCCAGGATGCGCTCGTAGGTCTCGGTGGCGCGCTGCTGTGCGGGCTGCTTCTTGGTGACCAGGGAAGGCTGGGGTTTGCGCGTCGGTGGCATGGGGCGGAGCAGGGTTGGCATCAGGGATTCTCCCAGTAATTTTTTTCACCAAAAACAATAGTCATCACTATATACTAGTCATCACTATCTAAATATTCCTTGTCCTAACGCAAGAAAGGTGCACGCCATGAAGACCCTGACCCGCCTGATCGCCGTTGTCTGCTGGTCGCTGGCCATGTCGGCGCAAGCCGCCGGACCCGAGGACGCCCAAGGCTTGTGGATGACCGCGGAGAACGACGCGGTGATCCGCTTCGCGCCCTGCGCCGAGCTGCCCGGCGCGTTGTGCGGAACCATCGTCTGGGACAAGGACGCCGGCACCCCGGTCGACACCTGCGGTGTGCGCATCGCGCAGCTCGCGCGCTACGACAAGGACGCCTGGCGCGACGGCTGGGTCTACGACCCGCGCGACGGCAAGAAATACAAGGGCGCCGTGCGCGCCAAGGCCGACGAACTGCGCATCCGGGCCTTCGTGGGCGTGGAAATCCTCGGCCAGACCGAACAGCTCAAGCGCGTGGCCACCTTGCCCGCCACGCCGGTCTGCAAATCCTGATCCCGTCCCCTGCGTTCCCCCCCCCCCCCCGTCCCCCCTCCCAACCACCGCCCAAGGAGAGTCCCCCATGAATCCGATCCGCCCCCTGTCGGTCGCCATCGCCAGCTTGCTGGCCGGCGCGGCCGTGCCCTCGTTCGCCCAGGAAACGGCCAGTTTCGCCGTGACCACGGAGCTGAAAGTCACCTCCGACCAGCGCAGTCGCGGCGTCTCCGACTCGTTCAACCGGCCGGGTGCGAAGCTCAGCGTGCAGGCCGCGCACGAAAGCGGCTTCGTCGGCCTGGCGGAGTTCGCCACGGTCAGCAAGAAGCAGTTCCTCGGCGGCGAAGGCCTGGGCGTCACGCTCGCTGGCGGCTACCGTTTTGGCGACCCCGAGGGCTGGCATTACGGCGTGGGCCTGGCCACCGAGCTGTTCCCGGGCGCGCAGTTTGAAGCGCCCCACGGCTTCGACATGAGCACCGGCACGCCCACGGACTGGCGCAGCACCAAGTACGACAGCGCGTTCGCCGTCGCCGAGATCGGCTACGGCGCACTGGAAGCGCGCGCCATGAACGTGATCTCCAAGACCTACCGCGGCGCCAACACCGGCGGTGTGTGCGGCACCATGCTCTCGCTGATGGCCGACCCCATGCCGGGCCTGGCCTGCTATGCGCGCGGCGACCACGGCTCGCGCGGCAGCTGGCTGTTCGACCTGGGCTACAAGATCGATCTGAACCCGACCACCGCGCTGAACCTGCACGGCGGCTACCAGAAGATCGCCAACTTCAAGGAAGCGAACTTCGCCGACTACTCGGTGGGCATCACGCACAAGCGCTGGGGCTTCAACTGGAGCGCCGAATGGATGACCACCCGCACCAAGGTGCGCGAGCTCTACATCGCGCTCGATGGTGACAAGGCACGCGCCACGGACAACAGCCGCCTCGTCGTCTCGGTCGCACGCAGCTTCTGAAAGATGGAATACCCCCGCAGCGCTTCGCGCTACCCCCAAGGGGGCGACACCAGCCGTCCGGCGAAGCCGGCCCGGCGGTGTCCCCGGTTGGACCGTTTCATGCATCGCGGATTGCGCGCCGTGCGGTGGAGCCACTGAAATGCCCCCATTGCTCGACAAACCCATCGGCCAGGCCGACACGCGCCTCGTGCTCGCCGTCGACCTGGGCACCTCGGGCTGCAAGTGCGCCCTGGTGTCGCTCGATGGCGCCGTGCTCGCATGGGCTTTCCGGGCGGTGAAGCTGCACGTGCAGGGCTCCCTGGCCGAGCAGGAGCCGCAGGACTGGTGGTCGGCCTTTATCGACAGCGCGGGCGAGATCCTCGGGGCCGATGCTGGCCTGCGCAGCCGCGTGGTCGCGGTGTGTTGCTCGACACAGACCGAAGGCACGGTGTGCGTCGATCGCAACGGTCAGGCGATCGGGCGGGCGCTGACCTGGCTCGACTCGCGCGGCGCGGCGGCGATGGCGCGCCGCGTGCGCGGGCGCGGCCTGAGCATCGAAGGCTACGGGCCGATCAAGCTGTGGCGCTGGCTGCGGCTGACCGGCGGTGCGCCGTCGCTCTCGGGGCGCGACTCGGCCGGGCACATGGCCTACCTCCGCGACGAAGAGCCCGAGCGCTACGAGCGCACCCACAAGTTCCTCAACGTGCTGGACTACCTGAACCTGCGCCTGTCCGGCCGCTTCTGCGCCACGCAGGATTCAACCGTCACCTCCTGGGTGACCAACAACCGGGACCCGCACCGGATCCGCTATGACGCAAGCCTGATCCGCATGCTGGGCATCGATGCAGCCAAGCTGCCGGAGATCGTGCACTCCACCGACGTGCTGGGGCCGCTGTTGCCTGGCGTCGCGCAGGCCCTGGGCCTGGCCCCGAAGACGGTGGTGGTCGCCGGCGCCGTGGACAACTCCGCCGTTGCCGTGGGCGCGGCCGTGGGCGACTTCGAAACCCATCTGTACCTGGGCACCTCGTCCTGGCTGGGCGCGCACGTGCCGTTCATGAAGACCGACGTGCGCCACAAGATCGCCGCCGTGCCCAGCGCGGTGGACGGGCGCTACCTCGCGATGGCGCTGCAGTCCACGGCCGGGGCCAACCTCTCGTTCCTGCGCGACCGCATCCTCTACCACCCCGACGAACTCGCCAGCGACGAGGAACACCCCGCCGTCTACGAGGTGCTCAACCGAATCGCCGCGCGCGTGCCGCCGGGTGCACGCGGCCTGATCTACACGCCGTGGCTGCTCGGCGAGCGCACGCCGGTGGACGACCCGCGCCTGCGTGCCGGCCTGCTCAACATGTCGCTGGAGCACACCCGCGAGGACATCTTCCGGGCCTTCCTGGAAGGCGTGGCGCTGAACACACGCTGGATGCTCGAACCCTTTGCGCGCTTGCTGGGGCGCAACGCCGGCACCATCACCGCCGTGGGCGGCGGTGCACAGTCGGACGTGTGGTGCCAGATCATGGCCGACGTGACCGGCCAGCCGATCCGCCAGCTGGAGAACCCGATCCAGACCAATGCGATCGGCGCCACCTTCATCGCCGGGGTGGGCATGGGCGCGCTGTCGTTTGCCGACCTGGGTCACCTGCGGCGCACGCGGGCCGTCTACGAGCCTTCCAGCGCGCTGCGCCGCCTGTACGGCGACCAGTTCGAAACCTTCAAGGAAGTGCGCACCCGCCTGGCGCCGCTGTACCACCGCATCAACGCACCGCAGGGGGCCGCCGCATGAACACGCAGAACATCCGCCAGACCGTGGTCGAGCTGTGCATCGAACTCTCGCACCGGGGCCACTTCTCGGGCACCGGCGGCAACATCGCGCTGCGCATCGATGCGGAGCACATCGCCGTCACACCCTCGGCCACCGATTACCTGACGATGACCGCGGCCGACGTGTGCGTGCTGCGTCTGGCCGACCTGCGGCAGGTCGAAGGGAGCAAGTCGCCGTCGGTCGAGAGCGGCCTGCACGCGCAGGTGCTGCGCGCCCGGCCCGACGTGCAGGCCAGCGTGCACACGCACCAGCCCGTGGCCAGCGCCTGCGCCCTGCTGGGCCGGCCGCTGGAGGTGCCGCCCGGCCCCCTGCGAAGGCTGCTGGGCGAGCGCATTCCCGTGGCGGGCTACGCCCCCTCGGGCAGCGGCTGGCTGTCGTCCAAACTGGCCCGCCAGTTGCGCCCGGACACCAACGCCTACCTGATGCTCAACCACGGCGTGCTCTGCTGCGGCGCCACGTCCGACGCAGCCCTGCAGGCGGTGGAAGACCTCGAAACCCTGTGCAAATCCCTGCTGCTGCAGCGCATCGCGGCGCGCGGCGAGCGGGAGCCCTTCATGCAGGCGGCCCTGCGGCGCGTGGCCGACGCGCTCACCGCCTGATCCCTCCCTGTTCCCGGCCCACCCACCATGAGCAACCTGTCCTCCGTTCACACCGCCGCCGCGGCCACCACCGCCCCCCGTCCCGCCATCTCGGCCTGGCCCGATGTGGACAGCCTCTACCGCCGCTTCGCCGACCTGGTGAAGCAGCCCATGCGGCCCATCCGCAGCGACAAGATGCCGCAGGTGATGCGCTACTTCGACGAGCGCTGCCAGGGCTCCAAGCGCCTGTCCGAGCGCGCCAAGGCCGTGATCCCCGGCGGTGTGCAGCACAACCTGGCCTTCAACCACCCGTTCCCGCTGGCCATCACCCAGGCCGACGGCGCCCACATGACCGATGTGGACGGCAACCGCTACATCGACTTCCTGCAGGCCGGTGGCCCCACGCTGCTGGGCTCCAACCATCCGGTGGTGCGGCAGAAGGTGAACGAGGTGCTGGACACGTGCGGCCCCGTCACCGGCCTGCTGCACGAGTACGAGGTCAAGCTGGCCGAGCTGGTGTGCCAGAGCATGCCCGGCGTGGACATGGTGCGCCTGCTGGGTTCGGGCACCGAGGCGGTGATGGGCGCCGTGCGCCTGGCGCGCGCCTACACCGGCAAGAAACGCATCATCAAGGTGGGCGGCGCCTACCACGGCTGGAGCGACCAGCTGGTGTACGGCATGCGCCTGCCCAAGACCGGCCGCATGGAGGCAGTGGGCATTCCGACTGGCGCCACCGGCAACACGCAGGAGTGCAACCCCAACGACCTGGACGCGCTGCGCAGCCAGCTGCGCTGGAACCGCCTGCGCGGTGGCACGGCGGCGGTGCTGCTGGAGCCCCTGGGCCCCGAGAGCGGCACCCGCCCGGTGCACCCCGACTACAACCGCCAGGTGCGGGCGCTGTGCGACGAGTTCGGTGCGCTGCTGATCTTCGACGAGGTGGTCACGGGTTTCCGCGTTGGCATGGGCGGCGCGCAGGCCTACTTCGGCGTCACGCCCGACCTCACCGTGCTCGGCAAGTGCCTCACCGGCGGCTACCCCATGGCGGGGGCCATTGGCGGGCGCAAGGACATCATGATGATGCTGGTGGGTGGCATCGGTGCCACCACCAAGCGCGCCTTCGTGGGCGGCACGCTCTCGGCCAATCCGCTCTCGTGCGTGGCCGGGTATTACGCGCTGCTGGAGGCCCAGCGCACCGACGCCGCCGGTGTGGCGGGCCGCGCGGGCGACCGGCTGCGCCAGGGGCTGGAGGGCATCATCAACCGCCTGGGCCTGCCCTATGTGACCTACAACATGGGCTCCATCGTGCACCTGCAGACCTCGGGCGTGCTGCTGCTGGACACCAGCAGCCTGTGGAAGCTGTTCAAGGTGAAGGACGAAGCCAAGCGCCGCAAGCACATGATGGAAGAGATGGGCGCGGCCTACACGGCCCACGGCCTGATCACGCTGGCGGGCAGCCGCATCTACACGAGTCTGGCCGACACCGACGAGGTGATCGACGATGCGCTCAACCGCTTCGAAGACGTCTTCAAGCTGGTCTGAACCCATGAACAACGAACAAGACCTGCGCGCGCAATGGCCCGGGCTGCGCGACCGGCTGCAGGCCAAGCGCCTGCTCGAAGGCGAGGACGCCAGCCTGTCCTTGCGCATCCCTGGTACCGAGGCGATGTGGTTCGGGCTCGCCCACGACAGCGTACCGCAGCGACTGGTCTGGCGTGCGGCACACCGTGACGCAGAGGCGCATGCCGCGGTCTACGCCGCGCGGAGCGATGTGGGCGTCATCGCCCAAGGCGGTGGCCGCTTCGGGCGCTGCCTGGCGGATTTCGGGGGGGCGATGCCGCAGGTGTTTGACGAGCAGGCGCGCCATCTGGGACCGATGGGGCCGCCGAGCGCGAGCGTGGGCGATGTCCCGGCGGTGCTGCGGCAAGGCGGCAATGTGCTGCTGCTGCGGGGTCGACCGGTTTGCCTGGGCATGACCGCGCTGCGCCTGGCGCTCAACGCAGAGCTGTTCGAGAAGTGCGCCAAGGCCTATGTGCTGGCCGTGGCCGGCAACGGGCGCGTGCGCCCGCTGCCCTGGATCGTTCGCCTGGTGGCCAACCGGCGCCTGGCGAAAGACCGCCAGCGCGCGGCGGCGCGGTTTGTGCAAGGGCACCTGCCCGAAGAGAGCAACGGTTACTGACCCACCCTGGAGGGGCCTGCCATGTCATCCCGACCCGATACGAGCGTTTCCCTTGTGCAGCTGGCCGGTGCGCTGGCCATCGGCACCATCGCCGTGCTCATGGTGGGCGTGCAGCCCATCCTGCTCGGTGCCCTGGTCGAGGCCGGCCACGTCAGCCTGGAGGGTGTGGGCATCGTGGCCATGGCCGAGATCATCATGCTGGGGCTGGGCGTGGTGCTCGGCGACACCCTGCTGCCCGTCGCGCGGCTGCGGCTGATCACCATCCTCGCCGCGCTGTGCGCCGCGGCGCTGGACCTGCTCACCCTGCAGGCCGTGGGCGACGGCGGCATGGCGGCCGTGCGGGCGGGCGCGGGCCTGGCCGAGGGAGTACTGATCTGGGGCACCACCGGCGTGATCGTGCGCACGGCCCAGCCGGCGCGCATCGGCGGCGTGTTCTTCGTGCTGCAGACCATTGCCCAGGCCCTGCTGGGGCTGGCGCTGGCCAACGCCATCATTCCGCGCTGGGGCTGGCCGGGCGGCTTCGCGGCGCTGGGCCTGCTGGCGCTGCTGCCCTGTCTGCTGGCGTTCGTGCAGCCCGCGCGCCTGTCGCCCCTGGCCCCGCCCGCCATCTCGGGCTTCCGATGGTCGGCCGCCACCCTGCAGCCCCTGGCCGTGGTGTTCCTGCAGCTGGCGGCGCTGGGCTCGTTCTGGGCCTACCTGGAGCCGCTGGGCCAGGCCGTGGGGCTGGACGCACGCGCCGCGCAGACTCTGGTCGCCGCGGTGCTGGTGATGCAGGTGGTGGGCGGCATCGTGGCGGCGCTGGCGGTGCGCCGCCTGCCGCTGGTGCCCACCCTGGTGTTCTGTTCGATGGCGCTGGCCGCGGTCACCGCCACCGTCCACCAGCTGCCCGCAGGCGGCGTGCGCAGCTTCTCCATCGCCTGTGCGGCGTTCGGTTTTGTGTGGCTGTTCATGCTGCCGTTCCACATCGGCCTGGCGTTCCGCGCCGACCCCAGCGGCCGCCTGGCGGGCCTGGTGCCGGCGGCGCAGCTGCTGGGCAGCGCCCTGGGGCCGCTCACGGCCTCGTTCATGGTCGAGGGGAACGACGCCAGCGCCGTTCCCCTGCTCAGCGTGGCGTTTGCCATGGCTGCGGCCACACTGGCGCTGCTGACCCGAACGCGCCGCGGCGCGCAACCTGTGAGGATCTTGCCTTGAACACCATTCACCTGGTCACGGGTGCCAGCGGTTTTGTCGCCGCGCACCTCACGCGCCTGCTGCTGGAAGCCGGGTACACCGTGCACGCCACGGTGCGCAGCCTGGGCCACGCGGCCAAGCTGCGCCCCCTGCACGCCCTGCAGCAGCAGTTCCCGGGGCGCCTGGTCCTGTTCGAGGCGGACCTGCTCAAACCCGGTTCGTTCGACGAGGCGATGGCGGGCTGCTCGGTGGTGCACCACGTGGCCTCGCCGTTCCTGCTGCCGGAGAAGATCACCGACGGGCGCCGCCAGATGCTCGAACCGGCGCTGCAGGGCACGCGCAACGTGCTGGGCAGCGTCGAGCGCACCCCCAGTGTGCAGCGCGTGGTGATGACCTCGACCGTCGGCGCGATCTTCGGCGACTACATCGACGTGCGGCAGATGAAGGGCGGTGTGCTCTCCGAGGCCTACTTCAACACCAGCAGCACGCTGGAGAACAACCCCTACCACCTGTCCAAGGTCGAGGCCGAAAAGGAGGCCTGGCGGCTGCACGGGCAGCAGCAGCGCTGGAGCCTGGTGACGATCAACCCCGGCCTGATCCTCGGCCCCTCACTCACACCCGAATCGGTGTCCGGCAGCCTGTTCCTGCTCGACGAGATGCTGCGCGGCGTGCTGTTCTACGGCATGCCCGACCTGAGCCTGACCACGGTGGACGTGCGCGAGGTCGCCCTGGCCCATCTCCGCGCGGCCGAGCGGCAGGAAGCGCACGGGCGCTACATCCTGGCCGAGAAGGAGATGATCTCCTTCGTCGAGATCTCGAAGATCCTGCGCAGCGTGCACCCCCGGCCCTGGCTGCTGCCGCGCCACACCATCCCCGACTGGCTGGTCCGGCTGATCGGTCCCGCGTTCGGCCTCACGCCCGAGTACATCCGCAACCACCTGGGCATCCGGTTCCCGGTCGACAACCGGCGCAGCATCGAGGAGCTGGGCATCACCTACCGGCCGATCCGTGAGACCCTGACCGAGCATGCGATCGAGTGGCTGCGCCAGCGCCGCAGCGCCTCGGCAACGTGAGGGAGCGTCACGGTGGAATTCAAGAACAAGGTGGTCCTGATCGTCGGTGCGTCGTCCGGGATCGGCCGGGTGCTGGCGCTGCGGCTGGCCGGCGAGGGCGCGGTCGTGACCGTCACCGCCCGGCGCCAGGAGCGGCTCGATGCCCTGGTGGACGAGATGGCGCAACGCGGCGACCTGGGGCTGGCGCTGGCCGCGGACGCCCAGGACCCGGACGCTGCCGAGCAGGTGGTGAAAGAGGTGGTGCGCCGGTTCGGCCGCATCGACCTGGTGGTGCTCAACGCCGGTGGCGCGCCCGCCCTGGACATGCGCACCATGGGTGCCCGCGAAGTCACCGCCTGCATGCGTTCCAACTACGACGTGGCGGTGAACGTCCTGTTCCCGGTGCTGCACCAGATGGTGCGCCAGGGGCACGGTCTGGTGGCGGTGACCAACTCGCTGGCCGGCTGGCTGGGGGTGCCGCTGCAAGGCCCGTACTCGGCGGCCAAGGGTGCGCTGCGCTTGCTGATCGACACCTGTCGCATCGAGTTCGGTCCGTTGGGCGTCCGTTTCGTCTCCATCTACCCCGGCTTCGTGGCCACCGAGGCCACCGCCAATGACGGCATGCCCGCGCCGCTGGCGTTGTCGGAGGCGCAGGCCGTCGAGCACATCGTGCACGCTCTGCGCCGCGAGCCCCTGGATTACCTGTTCCCCTTCACCATGCGTTGGCTGGTGCGGCTGGCGTTGTTGCTGCCCAAGCGCTGGACCACACACATCCTGCGCAGGGAGCTGCCGGCGCTGCCCGCCCATGCAGCGGGTAGCCCGCCCACCACATGAAGGCCCTGGCCATGCACACCACCCACGACGCAGACCCGGCCGTCATCGCGGCGCTGTTTGCGCAGCAGGCCCCCACCGCGCTGGCGCTGCGCTGCTCCACCGCCCGTGATCGGGTGGCCAAACTCCGTCGGCTGCGCGACGCGCTGCTCAAGCGCCGCGAGGCCTGGTACACCGCCTTTGCGGCCGACCTGCGCAAGCCGCCGCTGGAGGTCGACCTGACCGAGCTGCTCCCGGTGGTGGACGAAGCGCGCCACGCCATCGCGCACCTGGCGCGCTGGATGCGACCGCAACGGGTGTGGCCCACGCTCACCACGCTGGGCACGCGCGCGCGGGTGCTGGTCCAGCCGCGCGGGCGCTGCCTGATCATCGGCCCCTGGAACTACCCGGTGAACACCTTGCTCGGCCCGCTGGTGTCGGCCATCGCGGCGGGCAACACGGTGATCCTGAAGCCTTCGGAATTCACGCCCCATGTCAACGCACTCGTCGCCGAACTGGTCGCCGAGCTGTTCGACCCGGCCGAAATCACGCTCGTGGAGGGCGGGGTGGCCACCGCACAGCAGCTGCTGGCACTGCCCTTTGACCATGTGTTCTTCACCGGCTCGCCGGCGGTGGGCAAGATCGTGATGGGCGCGGCCGCGCAGCACCTGACCTCGGTGACGCTGGAGCTGGGCGGCAAGTCGCCGGTGATCGTGGACGAGACCGCCGACCTGCAGCGCGCGGCCGAGCTGATCCTGTGGGGCAAGTTCACCAACGCCGGCCAGACCTGCGTTGCGCCCGACCACGTGTTCGTGCACCGCAGTGTCAAAGACCGCTTCGTGCGGCTGTGCCAGGAACTGATCGCGGCGCGCTACGGCGCAACCGACGCCGCTGTCGCGACCAGCCCCGACCTGGCGCGCATGATCACGCGCCGCCACACCGAGCGCCTGGGCGCGCTGATCGACGACGCGCTGGCGCGCGGCGCCAGGCTGCTGGCCGGCGGACGCCACGACGCCGCGGCGCGCTATGTGGCGCCGACGCTGCTGGCCGACGTGCCGGCCGACGCGCGCATCGGCGCCGAGGAAATCTTCGGCCCGGTGCTGCCGGTCGAGGCCTTCGATGCGATCGACGACGTGGTCCGCCGCATCAACGCCCAGCCCAAACCGCTGGCACTCTACCTGTTCAGCCACCACCGGCCGACCCAGGCGAAAGTGACCGCGCAGACCAGCTCGGGCGGCATCTGCCTCAACCACTGTGTGCAGCAGTACGCCCACGGCGGCCTGCCGTTTGGCGGCGTCAACCACTCGGGCATTGGCAGTGCGCACGGCGTGTTCGGCTTCAAGGCGTTTTCGCACGAGCGCGCCTGCCTCGCTTCAGGCCGCTGGATGGTGCTGAGCCTGTTCTACCCGCCTTACACCGCGCGCAAGAACCGGCTCAGCGCGGCGCTGCTGCGGGCGCTGCGCTGGGTCTGACGAGAAGGAACACACCATGAAGATGAGCACCGTTTTCGCAGGGATGTTGATCGGCGCCAGCGTGGGCCATGCGCAGGCGCAGGACAGTGCGGACGACTTCGTGGGCTACTGGAAGACGGCCCAGGGCGAAGGCATCGTTCAGTTGCAGCGCTGCCCGCTGTACAAGAACGCCCCGCCGACGGCGCTGTGCGGTGTGATCGTGTGGGACGCCGAAGTCAACAACCCCCAGCGCAGCACCTCGCTGGACTGCAACCGCAAGGTCTTCGAGGCGTCGAAGTTCGACGGCGGTGTCTGGCGCGAGGGCTGGGCCTTCGACACCCGCAAGCGCAAGTTCTACAGCGCCAAACTGCGCCTGAAAGGCGGCAATCTGCATGTGCGCGCCTATGTGGGCAGCGAGATCAATGGCGAGACGGAGATCTTCACCCGCGTGGCAGAGGTTCCCCCTGGCTGCGCGGACCGCAAACCCGAGTCCATATCGGTCAACGGCGCGGGGCGGTGAACCGCGGTTGGCGGTCCGTGCCACGCGCGTCTCGGCGCCAGTGACGGGTGTGCCCTGCGGCGATAATGAACGGCTGCTCTGTGTGTGGGGCAGGGAGCCTCACTTCATGGAACTGCTGACGCTGGAACACTTTTCGGGCTGCGTGAACGAGCCTTTCGCCACCCGGCTGGACGATGTGAACCTGGAGTTCGTGCTGGTCGAAGCCAGGCCCCTGGGGAACGGTGCGCCCCACCCGGTGCGCCAGCCGTTTTCCCTGCTGTTCCGCAACACCGCCGCCGTGGTGTTCCCGCAGAAAATCTACCCGATGCACCACCCGCGGGTGGGCGAGGTGGGCATCTTTCTGGTGCCCATCGCGTACGAGAAGGCCGGCTTCCTGTACCAGGCGGTGTTCAACTGAGCGGCGTCTCTCGGGGCGTCCAGCGCATCAGCAGGTGCGAGCCCTCGCCGTCTTCGGCGACAAACCCCAGGCGTTCGTAGAGCTGGCGGGCGCCGGTGTTGGTCTGCAGCACGTGCAGGCGCACACCACATCCCACGGCCGCCGCATCGGCCTGGCATTGCCGGATCAGCGCCGAGCCCAGCCCGCCATTGCGCGCGTCCGGAAACAGGCTGATGTGAATGATCAGGTGCTCGGGCGGTGTGCGCAGCAGGTAGCAGTTGCCCACCACACCGCTGTGCCGGTGTTCGATGGCCCAGAAACAGGCCTCGGGGTAGTGCGCCAGATAGTGCCTGTGCTGCAGCGTGAACTGCTGTTCGATGAACTGTCGTTTGACCGGGTCCGGCCACGGCACCAGGGCCATCTCGTCGCTGCGCGTGCTGGCATAGAGATCGCATAGCCAGGGCAGGTCCGCATCGCGCAGTGCGCGCAAAGAAAACCCGCGCTCGGTGAAGAGCGCGGGCTCGGGCCGGTGTTCGGCACGTTCCGGCGGGAACGGCGCCAAGCCTTGCAGGGCGGCCGTTGCCACGTCAGGGGAAGGAGGGGAAGACGCCCTGCAGCGCGATGCAGAAATTCACGCCGAGATACGGTTGCTGGTTTTCATGCGGGAAACCACCGCCCTGGTTCGGCGAGATCATGTTCGGGGCAAAGGTGGTGCTGGGGGACGCATCATTGAACGGTCTCGCGGTATTGCTGCCCAGCGTGGAGAGCGCGCTGTTGTTGCCAGGCGTGCCACTCTTTTTGGCGCGATCGGATTGGGCGAACGCGTTGACGCCGTGGTTGTGCACCGGGATCTCGGTGCTGATGAGGGTGACCGTGTTGACGCCGAAGGTCTCGCCCAGCACGCGTTCGCTGAGCCCCGGACTCTGGCCTTGTTCACAGCCGGCGCGGGCCGCGAAATTGGGCAACTGGAACGTGGTCGTCCCGTTGCCGCCGTAGATGGTGCCGATGAGGGCGAACAGCGCGGTGTTCTGCGAGATCGGCAGCGTGGCGCCGTTGCAGTACGCCCAGTTGCGCGGGTTGAAGTAGAAGCCGAACATCTGGATTTCGCCGATAAAGGGTTCGCTCATGATCTGATTCCTTCGTGGGGTTGTTCTGCGTTCAGGCCTGCTGCGGGAAGATGCCTTCGGTGGCGATGCAGTACTGCACCGTCAGTGTGGGCATGGTGTTTTCGTGCGGTTGCGAGCCGCCAGCGATGGTGGTGGATTGCGCGGACATCGGGGCGGGTGTGGCACCGGTGACGTCGGTGGCGTAGAAGACGTCGCCGCTGACCGAGCCAGGCAGCAGGTTGTTGCCCGGTGTCAGCGCGGTGGCCGCGCCCGTGGTCACGACCATCGTGTGCGTGTGCGTTGGCATCTGGGTTGTCAGCAGCGTCACGCTTTCGGTGCCGGCCATCTGACCAATGACGTAGTTGCTCAGCCCCGGGCCCTGGCCCTGGTGGATGGGCAGGCGGCCGCGCAGGTCGGGCACGGCGAAGGTGCTCTGGCCATCGCCGCCGTAGGTGGTGCCGATGAGGACGAACAGGGTTTCGTAGAGGGAAATCGGCAGCAGGCTGCCGTCGCAGGCCTGCCAGCCGATGGGGGTGCGGCCGAAGCCGAACATGCGAATTTCGCCGATATAAGGTGTGGACATGAAACGGTGCTCCGAATGATCAGTCTGGTGCCCTGGGGTCGGGCCGTTAGTCGCGCGAGGGGAAGATGCCGCTGAGCGCGATGCAGAAATTGATCGCGGTGTAGGGCTGCAGGTTCGGGTGCGGCTGGTTGCCGCCGGCCGTGGCCACCGACTGGGTGTTCATCGCCACCAGCGCACCGTTCGAGGGGGCGTACAGGTTGGCCGCCGTCGCGGAGTTGGTGCTGGTGGCCAGCAGACCGTTCACGGGGGTGCGGTTGTCGCCCGCTGCGGTCGACGCCGCCATGGTGTGGGTGTGCGCCGGCAGGTTGCTCGACAGCAGCGTGACGTTCTCGACGCCGCCCGTCTGGCCCATCTGCACCGCCGGAGGCTGCCAGCTCGGGTCCACCGAGCTGGCATAACCCACGGGTGAGCGTCCGCGCAGGTCGGGCAGGGCGAAGTTGGTGGTGCCGTTGCCCCCGAACTGCGTTCCCAGCAGGGAGAACAGCGCCTGGTTCTGGCTGATCGGCAGCAACTGGCCGTTGCATTGCGCCCAGAATTTCGGCGCGAAATTGAAGCCGGTCATCATGACCTGGCCAATGAAGAAGTCACTCACTTCGATCCTCCCTGGGTGGTTGGCGGCGGTGCGGATGTGGCACCGCCTTGTTACATTCTGTGTGCTTTGAGTGGTCGAGGCAAGGCCGCGCACCAGGCCCATGTTTGCGTGGGCCAAGGGGATTGCCCGGAGCCACTGGGGCTGGAATTCCAGGTGTTCAGGGCGCCCCTGCCGTGGGCGGCGCCCCGTGAATGGCCTCTTGCCGGCTGTTCGGCCGGGTCGTCTTTTCGTCAAAATGTTCACGAAAACCGGCCAAAGAAAAAAGCAAAACAGGCAGGTCCGTGGCCAATCTGCAACTTTTATGTAGCCCGTTGTAAATATACTGACCAGCCTTATTGGCCGTTTTTGCGCGCTGATCAAGTTAACAGCTCAGGTCGAAACGACCGCGAGGGAGGGCAAAAATGCCAGCAGGGTTTTCGGATCTGGGTGTGTCTTCGTGGGTGTGTCGCTTGCGCACGCGGTCGCTGTCACTGACGCGATGGATCTGGCTTTCCATGGCGTTGTGCCTGCCGAGTCTGGCGATGGCCCAGGGGGTGTCGCCCTACTGCCCTACGCAAAACCTCTCGGTGAGCAATGGCGGGTCGGTGACCTCGATCGATCTGATCAATTGTGATGGTCCGTTCAATTTCGGGATGGGTGGGCCTTTCGCGCCCGACCTGCCGGTGAATGGCACCGCGATTCTTGGCCCGCAATCCGGGCCTGGCAATCAAACGGTCACCTACACCCACAATGGCAGCGCGACCACCACCGATACCTTCAAGCTGGAAGATGAAAACGGTGACTTGCTCACCTTCAACGTCACCATCAGCCCGCCAGCCTCGGCCATCGTGGTGTCCCCGGCGTCGCTGCCGACCCTGACCGCCGGCACGCCGTTCTCGCAGACCCTCACCTCCAGTGGCGGCACCGCGCCTTACACCTACACCTTGCAATCCGGCACCTTGCCGGTCGGCCTCAGCCTGTCTGGTGCCGGGGTGCTCAGCGGCACGCCGACCGAGCGCGGCAGCTACAGCTTCACCGTCCGCTCCACCGACAGCGTCGCCGATTTCGTGGACAAGGGCTACACCGGCACGGTGGAGAACCCGACGCTGTCCATCACGCCGACCAGCGCCACCGCCATCCAGAGCGTGGCGTTCTCCCAGACCCTGACCGCCATCGGTGGCGTCGCACCCCATTCCTACCTGCTCGAAACCGGCAGCTTCCCGGCGGGCATCTCCATCTCCAGTGCTGGCGTGATCAGCGGCACCACGGCCGCCGCGACCGGCGCCTACCCGGTCACGCTGCGCGTCACCGACGCCAGCACCGGCCCGGGCAGCTATTTCGAGCTTGAATCCTTCACGCTCAACGTCAGCCCGCCGCCGTCGGTGTCGATCGCGGTTTCCCCGGCCAGCGTGTCCGAAGACGGCGCGACCAACCTCGTCTACACCGTCACCCGCAGTCTGAACCTGGCCTCGGCGACGGTGGTCAACATCACCACCAGTGGCACCGCCACCTCGGGCGTGGACTACACCGGCGGTGTCGCCACCGTCAGCATCCCCGGCGGCGCGACCACGGCCACCATCACCATCAACCCCACGGTCGACGGCACGGTCGAGGCCGATGAATCCGTCACCCTGACCGTCGCCGCCGGCACCGGCTACACCGTGGGTGCGCCGGCCAGCGCCACCGGCACCCTCCTCAACGACGACGTGCCGACCGCGTCGATCGCGGTCTCGCCGGCCAGCGTGGCCGAAGACGGGGCGACCAACCTCGTCTACACCGTCACCCTGGACCAGGCGTCGCTCTCCTCGCTGTCGGTCAACTACACCGTGGGCGGCACCGCCACCTCCGGCACCGATTACGCGGCCGTGACCTCGCCGCTGGTCATCCCGGCGGGCAACACCACCGGCACCATCACGGTCAACCCGACCGCCGACGCCACCATCGAAACCGACGAGACGGTGAGCATCACCCTGGCGGCCGGCACGGGCTACACGGTCGGCGTGCCGACCAGCGCCACCGGCACGATTCTCAACGACGACCTGCCGACACTGACCATCAACGACGTGACGCTGGCCGAAGGCAACGCGGGCACCACCAACGCCACCTTCACCGTCAGCCTCAGCGAGCCGGCCGGCCCGGGCGGCGTGACCTTCGACATCGCCACCGCCAATGGCACCGCCACAGCGGGCGTGGATTACGTCGCCAACAGCCTGACCGGCCAGACCATCCCCGCCGGTAGCAGCACCTACACCTTCACCGTGCTGATCAACGGCGACACGCTCAACGAACCCAGCGAGACCTTCTTCGTCAACGTGACCAACGTGGTCAACGCCGTCGTCGCGGACGCCCAGGGCCTGGGCACCATCGTCAACGACGATCCCCTGCCGAGCCTGTCCATCAACGATGTCACCGTGGTCGAGGGCAACAGCGGCACCACCAATGCCGTCTTCACCGTCACCCTGAGTGCGGCCAGTGGCCAGACCGTCAGCGTCAACTACGCCACCGCCGACGGCACCGCCACACAGCCGGCCGACTACACCAGCGCCAGCGGCACGCTGACCTTCACCCCGGGCCAGACCACGCAGACCATCACGGTGCCGGTGGCGGGCGAAACCGTGCCCGAGGCCAACGAAACCTTCTTCGTCAACCTCAGTGGCGCGACCAACGCCACCATCGCCGACAACCAGGGCGTCGGCACCATCACCAACGACGACGTGCCGGTGACCGTCAGCCCGAGCACACTGCCCAACGGCGCGGTCACCGTGGCCTACAGCCAGACCCTCACCGCCAGCGGCGGCGTGTCGCCGTACAGCTTCGCGGTGACGGCCGGCGCCTTGCCCGCGGGTCTGAGCCTGTCCTCGGGGGGCGTGCTCAGCGGCACGCCGACGGCCGGCGGCACTTTCAACTTCACCGCCACCGCCACCGACAGCAGCCCCTTCCCGGGCCCGTTCGCGGGCAGTCGCGCCTACACGCTCGTGGTGACCCCGCCCACCATCGTCCTGCCGGCGACCAGTCTGGCCGGTGGCACGGTCGGCACGGCCTACGCAGACGGCATCACGGTGGCCTCGGGCGGCACGGCACCCTACAGCTACGCGGTCACCGCCGGGGCGCTGCCGGGCGGCCTGAGCCTCAACGCCGCGAGCGGCGCCATCACCGGCACCCCCAGCGCACCGGGCACCTTCAACTTCAGCATCACCGCGAGCGACAGCAGCACCGGCACCGGCCCCTACACCGCGACCCAGGCGTATGCGATCACCGTGATCGACATTCCGCCGGTGGCCAACGCGGTGTCGCTCACCGTGGCCTACAACGCGGCCGCCACGCCGGTCACGCTGAACGTCACCGGCGGTGCGCCGACCTCGGTGGCCGTGGGCACCGCTCCGAGCCATGGCACGGCCATCGCCGGCGGCACCAGCATCACCTACCAGCCGACCACCGGCTACGCCGGCCCGGACAGCTTCACCTACACCGCGACCAACAGCGGCGGCACCTCGGCGCCGGCCACGGTCACCGTCACGGTGAACGACCCGGTCATCACCATCACCGCCAGCGGCGGTTTCGCGGCCACGGTCGGCGCGCCGTACACCCAGACCTTCACCTGGAACGGCGGCGCCCAGCCCTGGAGCGGCTTCCAGGTGACCAACCTGCCGGCGGGCCTGTCGATCACCGGCAGCACGGCCAACAGCGTCACCGTCTCCGGCACCCCGACCCAGGCCGGCAGCTTCACGCTCAACGTCTCGGCCACCGACAGCAGCACCGGCAACGGCCCCTACACGGTCGGCCAGGCCTTCGTGCTGAGCGTGGCGGCGCCCGGTCTGGCGCTGACCCCAGCTGCCACAACCTTCAACACGCCCTATGCCGCGGCCTACAGCCAGAGCTTCACGGCCAGTGGCGGCACCGGTCCGTACAGCTACGCGTTGACGGGCTCCCTGCCGACCGGCGTGAGCTTCTCGGGCAACACCGTCTCGGGCACGCCCACCGTGCCGGGCAGCTTCAACTTCACCATCACGGCCACCGACACCGGCTCCACCGGCACCGGCGCGCCGTTCTCGATCGCGCAGAACTACACGCTGATCGTCGCCGCAGCGGCCATCGTGGTGAGTCCGGCGACCCTGCCGGATGCCACCGCCGGCACGGCCTACAGCCAGACCCTCAGCGCCAGCGGTGGCGTGGCCGCCTACAGCTTCTCCCTGAGCGCCGGCAGCCTGCCCACCGGCCTGACCCTGAGCACGGGGGGCGCGCTGAGCGGCACGCCGACCGAGGCCGGCAGTTTTTCGATCACCGTGACCGCGACGGACGCCAACGGCCAGACCGGCAGCCGCGCCTACACCCTGGTGGTGAACCCGCCCACACTGACCATGACGCCGCCCCCGGGCACGCTCAGCGCCCCCTACGGCGTGCCCTTCAGCCAGACCTTCGTCGTCAGCGGCAGCCCGGGCCCGTACAACCGGGTGATGATCGGCTCGCTGCCGACGGGCCTGACCATCAGCGGCTACACGATCTCGGGCACGCCGACGCAGTTGGGCAGCTTCAACATCAGCATCATGATGGTCGACTCTGGCCTGACCGGCACCGGCGCGCCGTTCTCGATCACGCAGAACTACACCATCGAGGTGGCCGCGCCGACCGTCGTGGTCAACCCGGCGACGCTGCCGAATCCCACCCCAGGTGTGGCCTACAGCCAGACCCTCACGGCCAGCGGGGGCATTGCGCCCTACAGCTTCGCCCTCTCCAGCGGCAGCCTGCCCGCGGGCCTCACCCTGGGCAGCGGCGGCGGGCTCACCGGCACGCCGACCGAGGTCGGCAGCTTCAACTTCACGATCACCACGACCGACAACTTCAGCCAGGTCGGCAGCCGTGCCTACACCCTGGTCGTCGGCGCACCGACGCTGGCGGTGTCCCCAGCCGCCGGCACGCTGACGGCCCCTTATGGCAGCGCCTACACGCAGAGCTTCACCACCAGCGGCAGCCCGGGCCCGCATACCTACGTGCTGACCGGCGCTCTGCCAACGGGCCTGAACTTCAGCGGCAGCACGCTGTCGGGCACGCCGACCGCACCGGGGAGCTATCCGGTCACGATCACGTCGACCGACAGTGTGCTGACCGGCGTGGGGTCGCCCTTCGCGGTCGCGCAGAACTACGTGGTGGAAGTGGCCGTGCCGACCATCGTGATGGCGCCGGCCACGCTGCCTGAGCCGGTGGCCGGTGAGGCCTACAGCCAGCTCATCACCGCCACCGGCGGCGTGGCGCCGTACAGCTTCGCGCTGACCGGGGGCGCGCTGCCCGCGGGCCTGAGCCTGAGCGCCGCCGGCCTGCTGTCGGGCACCGCCACGCAGGTGGGTGCCTTCAACTTCACCGTGGCCGCCACCGACGCCAACAGCCAGGTGTCGAGTCGCAGCTTTGCCATGGCGGTCACGGCGAACCCGAGCCAGACCCTGGTGAAAGAGCTGGTGAGCAACGCGGACCAGGACGGCAACGGCCAGGTGTCGATGAACGACACCCTGACCTACCGCATCACCGTGGGCAACTCGGGCTTCGTGGCGCTCACCGACGTGGTGATCAGCGATCCGTTGATCAACCCCGGCAATGTGGTCTGTGCCAGCGTGCTGCCGGGCCAGAACTGTGTGCTCCAGGGCACCTACACGGTCACCGCGGCGGACGTGCGGGCGCGCCGGGTGGTGAACGTGGCCACGGTCACGGACAACATGTGCGCCTCGGGCAGCCAGGAAGCCCAGTGCCGCGTCACGCTGACGACGGAGGTGGTCCCCGCCGTGATACGGGCCAAGGACGATGACTTCGGCGAGGTCATGTGCCCGAAATCGGATGTGGTGGTGGGCAACGCCTACAAGAACGACACCCTGAACGGCCGCCCCATCCGTGCCGCCGACGTGCTGGGCACGGTGACCTCCGCGGCCAAGCCCGCCAAGCCGGGCAAGCCTGTGCCTGTGCTCAACACGGCCACGGGTGAGGTGAAGGTGCCGGGCGGTACGCCAGGGGGCACCTACGTCATCGGATACAGGATCTGCCAGCGCAGCGTGTCGAACAACTGCGACAGCGCCCGGATCGTGGTGACGGTCAAGCAGTGCCAAGTGCAGGTCCGGGTCATCAAGACGGCGCAGACGAAGCAGGTCCGCGTGGGCGACTTCGTGTCCTACACCCTGCAGGTGGACAACCTCACCGAGAACGACGGCGAGGTGGACGGCCTGCGGATCGTGGACACGCCGCCACAGGGCTTCAGCCTGGTGCCGGGCAGCGTGCGCTTCCAGGACGAGGACACGCACGGCTCGGTCGACGGGACCGGCCCGATCACCCTGGGCCAGATCGACCTGGCGGGCAACGGCCGGGCGTACATCAGCTACCTGATGCGGGTGGGCGCCAACGCGCGCCGGGGCGAGGCCGTCAACACGGCCGATCCATTCCTCGTGGGCGGGAAGGCCGGCAGAACGGCCGATCCCGAGGGCGGGAAGGTCGGCAACACGGCCAAGGCCGTGGTGGTGGTGATCGCTGACGCCGATGCCGATGAGACCTCCATCATCGGCAAGGTGTTCATCGACCAGGACGGCGATGGCTGGCAGGACAGCGCCGACGCGCAGGATGTGCGCATCCAGGGCGGCATCGATCCGGCGGTGTACGTGGCCGGCTCCACCACGGTGGACCGCGGGCAGGGCGCGCAGCCCGAACCGGAAGCGAACGCGCCGCTGTTGCACGGCATCCGCATCGGCACGGTCCGTGGGCGCGAGGGCGACGACGAGACGGTGCCACTGCGCCGGGTGGTGATCAGCCAGTGGATGACGGAACCGGTGTTCAGCGGTGACAGCGTGATCACCAGTGGAGACGGAACCCGAATCGTCGTGAGGCCCAGCGGTGAAGTGCGCTACGAACACTCGGGCGATGTGGCCGCCGGCCTGAACCTCCAGGACCTGCGCGTGCAGCGCACGGTCACGCCGCTGGAGGGCAAACACCGTGTCGACTACGTCATCACCAACCACGGGGTCTCCGAAGTGGGTATTCCCGGTGTGCGTCTGGCCAGCCCCGAAGGCCTGGTGGTGCAGACGGACAGCTACGGGCGATTCCACCTGGAAGACATCGATGTTGGGGAACGTGCCCACGGGCGCAACTTCGTGCTCAAGGTCGATCCGGTCAGCCTGCCGCCGGGCGCCCGGGTAACCACGGCGAATCCCCTGGTGCGCCGCCTCACGGGGGGCCTGATGGTGCGCTTTGACTTTGGCGTCGGGTTCGGCACGCAGACGCCTGCCGTTGCCCCCGCGGCCAAGTGATGGCGCCGAAACCCGCAGCCCCCAGTACGGATGACCGCAAGATGAACACCCAATCCAATCACATCGAACGTCTGTTGTGCGCACGCAGCCAAAGCCAGGGTACGGGCTGGCTCCATGGCCTCGCCCTGGTTCCGCTGGGCGCGCTCTTCGCGTTGACGCCGCTGGCCGCGAGCGCCCAGGCGGTGGAGCGTGCGCCCCTGGCGCAGGCGGCAGGGGCGCACGGGGCGGGGCAACCGCAGGACGTGGCCGCAACCACCACGGCCAAGCCGGTGGTCAGGCCCGGGCAGGTCCTGTCCCTGCCCGGCGGAGGCCGGGTGTGGGCGACCGAAGACCCGGCCAACCTCAGTCCGCAGATGAACGTCTCGGGCCAGAGCATCGCGGGTCTTCGAGACGACCGACTGGTCGAAGGGCTGAGCTTCAACGTTAGCAACAACTACGCCAGTTTCATCGAACGCATGGAGCTGCTCATCTACAGCGGGCGCGACACCGATCTGGTCAAGCCGCTGGTGCGGCTGCCCGTGCCGGTGAGCGGGGAAGGGGTGATCCAGTGGGACGGCCAGTTGCCCGCGGGCCACCGGCTGCGGCCGGGCGACACCCTGGTCTATCTGGTGCGGGCCTATGGCCGGGGTGGACAGGCCGACGAAACCCAGGCGCGCACGGTGCGCCTGTACACCGAGGAAGAGTGGCGTGTCGCCCGGGAGCAGCTGATCAGCCAGAGCAATGAGCTGGCCGATGGCTTCACGCTGGACCAGCGCCTGGCGCGCGAGGCGCAACTGGTCAACGGCCTGGTGAAGCAGAACATCCCGCTGTCGGGGTCGATCGTGCGCATCTTTGGCCAGGACATGCCCGACCAGTCCAGCATCAAGATCAACGGCAAGAGCGCCGCCATCGACGTCAACCAGCGCTTCGTCTCCGAGTTCCTGCTCCCGATCGGCGCGCATGCGCTGACGATCGACGTCAACGGCCTGCCGGGCCAGCCGGTCTTCACGCGCCATCTCGACGTGAACATCAGTGGCGAGTACTTCTTCATGGTCGGCATGGCCGACTTCTACCTCTCCAAATCCCAGGTCACGGGCAACATCGTGCCCGCGGCCGCGGAAGATGGCTTCGACCAGGAGCTGCTCAAGGAAGGGCGCCTGGCCTTCTACCTGAAGGGCAAGATCCAGGGCAAGTACCTCTTCACGGCGCAGGCCGACACCGAAGACCAGGAACTCAACAACCTGTTCCACGACTTCTTCAAGGCCACGCCGCAGGACATCTTCCGCCGCCTCGACCCCGATCAGTATTACCCGGTGTATGGCGATGACTCCACCAGCTACCGCGACGCCGACAGCGAGGGCAAGCTCTACCTGCGCCTGGACTGGGACAAGAACCAGGCGGTGTGGGGCAACTTCAACACCGGCATCAGCGGTGGCGAGTTCAACCAGTACAACCGCACCCTCTATGGCGGTGCGCTCAGGTGGCGCAGCAACGAGACCACGCCGTACGACGACCCCAGGTCGCAGCTCAGCGTTTTCGCCTCCGAGTCCCAGACCGCCAAGGGCTACAGCGAGCTGCTGGGCACCGGGGGCAGCCTGTACTACCTCAAGCACACCGACATCCTGCGCGGCTCCGAACAGCTGCGCATCGAGGTGCGCGACCGGGTCACCGGTCAGGTCGTTCAGCGCGGTCGCCTGGCGTACGGCACCGACTACGAAATCGACTACATCCAGGGCCGCATCATCCTGAGTCGCCCGCTGGGGCGCAGCGAATTGGACAGCGGCTTCGGCATCGTGCGCCTGAGCGCCGACGGCGATTACGAAAACCACCTGCTGGTGGACTACGAGTACGTGCCCGAGGGCTCGGAAAACCTGGTCGCGGGCGGGCGGGGCCAGGTCTGGGCCGGCGACCACGTGGCCGTGGGCGGCACCTACGTGTCGGAAGAGCGCGCCGGTGACGACTACCAGCTCCATGGGGTGGACCTCACCTTGCGCGCCGGGCGCGGCACCTACCTCAAGGCCGAGGTGGCGCAGAGCGAATCGACCCAGGCCAGCGTGCACTATTCCGACAACGGGGGCCTGACCTACACCGACCGGACCGCCGAGCTGGAAACCGGGCCGCGCTCCGGCCAGGCCGTGGGGGTCGAGGCCAGGGTCAACCTCAACGAACTGGGCTGGACGCGGGAAAACGTGAGCGCCGGTGCCTGGTACAAGGACCGCGAGGCCGGCTACTCCACGGCGCGGGCCGAAACGGGTGGGCTGCGCAGCCGTGAGTCCGGGGTCGAGACGATGGCCGAGGTGGGCACCGATCTGGACGTCGGGGCACGCCTGAGCCGCCGCGAAGTCGAGGGGCAGAACCGGATCGACCAGGTCCAGCTGGTGAGCAACTGGTACCTGGACGACAAACAGAGCCTGGGCCTGGAGCTGCGCCAGGTTCGCAGCTCCGAGGCCAGCGGCGAGTTTGCCGACCCCGACGCGCAGGCCGGCGCCGGCGTGGGCACCGCGACCTATGCGGGGCTGCGCTACAAGCGCAAGCTCAGCGGCCGCACCGAGGCGTATGGCTTTGTGCAGAGCACGCTGCAAAGCGACGAAGGGCTGAAGAACGACCGCTACGGCGTGGGGGCGACCCGGCGCTTTGGCGAGCGCTCGTCCGCCACCGGCGAGGTCTCCACCGGCACGCTGGGGCTGGCCGGAAAGCTCGAAGGCAGCTACTACCTCACGCCCGACTACAACCTGTACTCGCGCTACACCTACGCCCACCAGCCCGGCGACATCTTCGGCAGCGAGTTCCTGGAGGACGGGGCCGGTCGCACCTTCTCGGTGGGGCAGCGCTGGAACGCGGGCGGCGGCCTGAGTCTGTTCCAGGAGGCGCAGCTGAGCCACCGGGCCAATGAAGACGGGCGGGGCCAGAACCTGGGTCTGGACTACAACGTCGCGCGGCACTGGCAACTGGGCTTCCGCTACGCGCAAAGCCGGATCGAGCACGCCGCGGGGGGCGAGACCACGCGCCGCTCTGGCACCGTGCTGGCCAGCTACAACGACAACCGCACCAGCTTCACGCCGCGCTTCGAGGTCCGGCGCGACCGGGGGGCGCAGTCGCGCGACCAGTACCTGCTCAGCGTGGGCCTGAAGCACAAGTTCAGCGAAGACTGGCGCACGGCGGTCCGCCTCAGGACCTCGCTCACCCAGGACAAGCTCTCCAGCGTGGACGAAGCGCGCTTCACCGAAGCCAATTTCGGCCTGGCCTACCGCCCCGCGGGCAACAACCGCTGGGCCTGGCTGGGCAAGTACACCTATGTGTACGACCTGGGCGCGCTGACGCAGGTCTCGCCCACCTCGGGCGTGGCCAACAACGAGGTGGACCAGCGCGCGCACATCCTCGCCAACGAGCTGCTCTACCGCATCAACCCGCTGTGGGAGGTGGGCGGCAAGTACGCCTACCGCCGCGGCGAGTTGCGCGAAGGCCGCAACACCGGCGCCTGGTACCAGAACACCCGGCACTTCGCCGCCGGCCAGGTGCGCATGCACATGCTCCAGTCCTGGGACGCCCTGGTCGAACACCGCTGGCTGAAGACGGTGCAGGACAAGAACACGCAGTCGGGCTGGCTGGTGGGCGTGGACAAGCAGATCACCCCCTATTTCCGTCTGGGGGTGGGCTACAACTTCACCAGCTTCAGCGACGACCTGCGCCACACCGACTACCGCTTCAAGGGCTGGTACCTCAACGCCGTGGGCGTCTATTGAGGGGGCGGGTGGCCCCCATGGCACAGGGCCCGCCGTCGCTAACCGCGACGGCGGGCCCTCTGGTTTCAGCGCCTCTTCTTCAGCGCACCTGGGTCCAGTTCTGGTTGTTGCCGCTGTGACAGGTCCAGGTGATCAGCGGGATGTCCTGCGCCGTCGAGTTGTTCGGCACGTCCAGGCAGGCGCCCGACGCCCGGTTGCGGATGGTCGAGCCGACCAGACTCCACTGCGCCGTGTTGCCGGTGTTGCAGGCCAGCTGCACCACCCCGGCGCCGCTGGTCACGGCGCTGTCCTGCGCCAGGCACAGGTTGCTGTGCTGGGCGACCAGTTGCACGTAGCCATCGGCGACGTTGCGCACCGCGAAGGTCTCGTTGCTGGCGGTGCCGCAAGGCCACTGGATGGCGACCGTGCCGCTGGCCTGCGAGACCCCCCGGATGTTGACGCACAGCGAGCTGTGGTTGGAGCGCAGGCGCGTGCTGACCTCCGAGGCGGTGTCCTGCGAGCGCACGTACGCGGCGATGGCCTGCTGGTCGGCCGCGGGCAGGCCCGAGGCATTGCCATGGCCGCCCGCGATCACGTCCAGCACGCTGGCCTTCTGGCCGTTGTGCATGTAGGACTTCGCGGCCCAGCTGCCGATCAGCGTGGGCGTGTCGAAGCCCACGCCGGCCAGCGGCTGGTTCATGCCCAGGCCGGAGGACGGCTGGATCGTGCCCACGTCGTGCCGCAGACCGTCGCGCAGGGTGCCTCCGGTATGGCAACTCGCGCAGTTGGCGCTGGCGAACAGGGTCTGCCCGCGCGCCGCCTCCACCGTGAGGGTGCCATCGGCGGCGCGCGCCGGGCTGCGGATGTACTTGGTCAGCGAGCTCAGGTAGGCGGCCATGTCGTCGAGCTGCGCGCTGCGTCCGGCCTTGGGCGCGCCCAGTGGGTCGGCCGTGGCGGCGAAGTCCGCGTCGCTCAGGAAGCCGGTGCCGCCGAAGGCGTTGCGCATGTCGTTCTCGAAGTCCTGCACCTCGTCGAAGTTGGCGCTCCAGTGCAGCTTGCCGTGGCCCAGGCCGGCCCGGCCCTGCAGGCTGATGGTGCGGCGCAGGCCCTCGCCGCGCTGGGTGAAGTCCCACACCATGCCGTCGTCCCCGCCGTCGGCGTGGCAGCTGGCGCAGGACATGTAGTTGTCCTTGCTCATGCGCCGGTCGGCCGCGTTGTAGAACACCAGCTTGCCGCGCAGCGCCGCGGCCGCCATCGGCTCCTGCGCCACCGTGGAGATGTGCTGCAGGAAGACGGCGGCCGCGCTGCGGGAGGCCAGCACGTCGGCCACGTCGTGCGCCGTGACCGAGCGCGCCAGGAAGTTGTTGACGAACAGGCGCTTGCGCGAGGCGTCCAGGTACAGGCCGTGCGGCGCGCTGCTGGCGTTGATCTCGCCGCGCACGGCGTGGCTGTAGGCGTCGACGATGGCGATGTTGTTGCCTTCCATCTGCGCCACGAACAGGTAGTCGCCGGCCGGTGAGAACAGGGCGGCGCGTGCCGGGGCCCGGTCATCGAAGTCGATCTGCTCGTCCAGCAGGTGCGTGCCCTGCGCCAGCTCGACCTGCGACAGGATGGAGCGCACCGTCTGGTCATGCTCCAGGTCGCTGCCATCGCGGAAGCGCCCGCGCACGATGTTGTCCTTCTTGCCCGGCAGCACCGCGCGGCCACCATCGGGGGAGATCACCACCTGGCTCAGGTAGTTGGCCACGCCGCGCGCGCTGTTCTCTGTGTCCACCGTGGTGGTGTCCACCGGCAGAGCGATGGTGGACACCAGGGCCATGCTGTTGAGGCTCACCTTGTGCAGCTGCCCACCCGTCATCTTGGACTTGAAGCGCGTGATGTAGGCCGTCTGCGAGTCGGCCGCCACCGCGATGCCGCGCAGGTCGCCCTCCAGGGCCAGTGTGCCCGTGGTGGTGCCGCTGGCGGGATCGAAGGTGATCAGCGTGGACTTGCTCTCCAGCGTCAGCAGGCCCTTGGCACCGTTGGGCGTGAAGGCCACGCCGTAGGGGCCGCTGCCGTAGGCCAGCGCCACCGTGGCGGAGATGCTGCCATCGGCCGGGTTCAGGGCCACGAGCTTGTCCTCACCCTGCACCGTGACCCAGATGCGGCCGTCGGGGCCGCGCGCGAGGGTCTTGGGCTCGTCGCCCACACGCACCTCCCAGCGCTTGGTCAGCGCCTGGGCGTCGATGGCGGCTACGGTGCCGCTGTCGGGGTTCACCGCGTAGACGGTGTTGGCATCGCCCACGATGTTGCTCGAATGCGTGGGCGGCGTGGCGGTCACCGGGAAGGTCACGGTCACGTTGTAGGTGTAGTAGGTTTCCCGGCCCGAGGCATCGCGCACCGTGAGGGTCACGGTGTAGTGGCCGGGGCGGTTGTAGCTGTAGGTGGTGCCCAGCTGGGTCGAAAACGCCGTCTGTGTGCCGTTGCCGAAGTTCCAGCGGTAGGTGGCGCCGCTGCTGCCGCCCAGCTGGGCCGGGTTGAACGTCAGTTGCCCGTTGACCATCTGCGGGCCGTCGCTCAGACCCACGTCTCCGATGAGGGGCTGTTCCCGGAGCTGCGTGACCTCCGCGTCGCTCAGCACGCGGCCGTAGACCCGCACGTCGGCCAGGCTGCCACGGAAGAAGTCCGCGTTGCCCTGCATCTGCCCGAGCAGGGTGAACCGGTTGAACAGGCCCTTGGTGCCCGTGAGGCCGGTGGAGCTGGTCTTGACGCCGTCGACGGTCAGCGTCTGCGCGCCCGTGGCGGCGTCGCGCGTCATCACCACATGGTGCCAGTTGCCGTCGTTCACCGGGGCGGTGGAGCGGGTGCCGGGGTTGTTGGTCGCCGCGTTGCCCACCGACAGGTTGAGGCGGCCGGTGTTGTCGATCCAGCCCCAGAACACATCGTCCGCACCGCCCACCTGGTCGCGCCCGAAGAGGCCGGGGGCCGTCCAGGCGTTGGCCGAGCCGGCCTGTGTGGTCTTCATGTAGAAGGCGAGCGAGGCGGTGCCGCCCAGCGTGCTGGCCACGCTGTCGTTCTTGAGCGTCACGCCGCCGCTGCGCTGCGCGAAGTTCAGGCTGATGCTGTCGAACTGGTCGGCCGCCGAGGCCGTGCCGTTGTTGGCACCGATCTCATCGGACAGCCCGCTCGCCAGGGGCCAGTGGTTCATCAGGCCGATGTCGCTGGCGGTGCCGGTGGTGAAGACGGCGCGGTACTCGGTGGCAATGCCGTTGCCCGCATAGTCCTTCACGCCGCCGGCCGTCAGCAGGATCTCGTAGCTGGTGCCGGCCTCCAGGGGCTGAGCGGGGTGGAAGTTGATGATGCCCAGTTGCACGCTGTAGGTGCCGGCCAGCGTGTTGCCGTTCACCGGTCGCACGACGAAGGTGCTGGCGTTGACGCTCTCGGGCAGGATGCTGTCCGAGAGGCCTATACCGATGCGCGAGCTCAGGGCCTGCTGTTTGGCGCCGTTGGCCGGCGAGGTCTGCTTGACCGCTGGTGGCGTGGTGTCGCGCGCCGTCTGGTGCACGATGAAGCCACTGCCCGAGCCGTGGTCGTTGCCGATGAACACCAGGTTGCCGAAGGGTGCGACCTGGCCGTGGTCGGAGTGCGAGAGTTCGGGGTCGTCGGCCGCGAACAGGCTGCCCTGGCCCACTTCGACATGGTTGAGCGGGTTGCTCACGTCCACCTTGTGCACCTTGGTCTGCGCGCCCTGGAACACGTACTGGTCCTGCGTGCCGCAGTACAGCTGCTCGTCGATGACCAGCCGGTTGTCCTCGGCGACGAACTGGGTGCGGTCGCTCAGGTTGTAGCTGTACATCTTGGCGCCGCCGCCGCGGGCCGAGGCGTGCAGGCTCTTGCCGTCGTAGCAGGTGGCGTAATAGAAGGTGTTGGAACCCACGGTGTCCAGCACCTTGGGGTTGAGCGGGTCGGAGATGTCCAGGCTGGCGAATCCGTCGCTGTTGTCCATCGAGGTCAGCACCATCTGGTTGCCCATGGTGAAGATGGGCCCGACGCGAAAGCCCCCGAGCTCACCGGTGGGCACCGGGTTGGGCCTGCCGGCGCCGCGGTTGGCGATCACGGCGTTGGCCGGGTCGCTCGCGTCCACGATGTAGACGCCGTCGTTGGCCGAGGCCACGTACAGGTAGGGCGCCTGCCACCACAGCTGCCACGCCACGTTGGCGTAGTCGCCGCCGTTGACGGTGGGCAGCGCCAGTTTCTTGACCTGCTGGATGTCGTTGATGTCGGTGAAGTCCCAGAACTCGACGCCCTTGATGCTGGGCACCACCACGTACTGGCGGCCACCGATCTTCGCGGCGCCGAAGGCGTGCGCCTCTCGGAACTCCTGGGTGCGGCCCTCGGGCTCGTAGATCTTCTTGACGAGCCGGATGGCGCGCGGGTCGGACACGTCGTACAGCAGGAAGCCGCCCGGGCCCAGGCCGCTGTCGGGGGCGAAGGAGGTCAGGAAGTAGCCGTTGATCATGATGCCCACGTTCAGCCCGTAGGCCTTGCGCCCGGGGTAGGTGGCCGGCACGTCGCCCGATTCACGGGTGATCATGGAGACCGGCTTGAACAGCTCGGTCGAGGAATAGGTGAGGTTGCCCAGACCCGGTCCCTGCAGCGGGAGCGGGTCCTCCGCGGCCTGCGTGACCGCATCCGCCATGGTTGATAGGGTGGTCATGGGGCTGATCCCCGTGATCGCCGCGTGCGTCAGCAGCGTGACGAACGGCAGCAAGAGCGCCATCAGGTAATACCGAACTTTCATCGTCGCCTCCAGGTTGTGGGTGGTTCACTCGGAACCTTCTTCCTCGATCTGTCCGACAGGCCGCCGTCACGGGCGCGCAGGCACGCCCAGCCGGTGGCTCGCGCCACCGACCGCAGTGCTCTTTCTCTCTTTCTCCCTCGCTCCTTCTTTTTTCGCCGTACCCCGTGTGAACGGGATCAGGTTCCCGCGTAGATGTCCCAGGCCTCGGATGCGCTCGCGCCGCGGTGGATCATGGCCATCAGCGCATTCACCACCGCCGAGGGGTTGGCGTGCTGGTACACGTTGCGGCCATAGACCATGCCCGAGGCGCCCTGGTCCATCAGCACACGCGAGCGGGCGAACACCTGC